>JAHCKJ010000058.1 GCA_026125835.1 Sphingopyxis sp. | reverse complement strand
CTGCCCAGCGAGGAACAATGGGAGCTGGCGGCGGCGACCGGCGGGGCCGACCGCCATATGCCGGTGGATGCGGCGGGCAAACCGCGGGCGAATTATTACCAAGGCGCCTTTCCGGCGCGCGACCTTGGCACCGACGGCTTTACCGGCCGCGCGCCGGTTGCCTGCTTTCCCGCCGACCGCCACGGCGTCCACGACCTGATCGGCAATGTGTGGGAATGGACGACGAGCACGGCGGGCGGCGAGAGCAATGTCATCAAGGGCGGCAGTTTCCTGTGCGCCGCCAATTATTGCGCCCGCTATCGCCCCGCGGCGCGGCAGTTTCAGGAACGCAGCCTGGGCACCGACCATATCGGGTTTCGGCTGATCGATACGGTCCGTCCGGCGCCGACGGGGTAGGTGTACGGCAACGCGATAACCGTAGGTGCCCCCAAGTTGCCATTTGTAACATCGTCATCCTGAACTTGTTTCAGGATCCATGGTCTGCCGTTTCCTTCGACGCTGCGCCAAATTCGAGCTGGGGCCATGGATGCTGAAACAAGTTCAGCATGACGAGGTTAAAGGACTGCTACCCCTCCCAAATCAGGCAGTGATTTCAGCCAATCAGTTCACCGCGCCCGCCGCTTCCGCCGCCAGCCCCAGACCAGCAACGCCAGCGCCAGCAACCCGCCGCTTAGCCACAGCGCCGCCTTGATCGCGCGCTTGCGGCCCTGCTGCTCCCACGCATAGGCGTTGATCTGTTCGTCGGCGGTGTAGCCCGCGGGCATGTCGAGCACGCCGTTCGCCTTGGCATAAGCGCGGTAGTCAGCGAGCATCGCGGCGAAGCGTTCGGGCTGCGCCGCCGACAGGTCGCGCGTCTCGCCCGGATCGCTCTTGAGGTCGAACAGCCGCCATTTGCCGTCGCCGGTCGGGGGCAGATTCCGCACCAGTTTGTAATCACCGCGAAACAGCGCCGCATTGCCCGACAGTTCGTAGCCAAGCGGGGTGTCGCCATGGACGCTGTCGGTTTCGCCGGTCAGCATCGGGACGAGGCTGCGGCCCGTCACCGGCTCGACATCCTTGCCCTGCCACCGGCCGCCATGACCCGCGACCCCGGCGAGCTCGGTCAGCGTCGGCAATATGTCGGTCACATGCGCCAGCCCGTGGCGGATCGCGCCCGCCTGCACCCGATCGCTCCCCGGCCAGGTGACGATCAGCGGGACGCGCAACCCGCCCTCGGTCGCGCTGAATTTATACCCCGACAAAGGCGAGGCGGCGGCGCTGGCCCAGCCGGGTCCGATCGCGCTGAAACTGCCACGGCGCCCGATATTGGCGGTCGACAGGTCATATTGCATGTCGAGGAACAACCGGTTGCGCAGGCTGGCGAACGGGTTGGTCGGCTCGGCGCCATTGTCCGACAGGAAGACAAAGATCGTGTTGTCGTAATCGCCGGTGACCTTCAGATGCGCGACCAACCGCCCGACCTCGCGGTCCATCGCGGTCGCCATGCCGGCATAGGCCTGCATAACCCGCACCGCGGCGGCGCGTTCATCGGCGCCTAATTTGTTCCAGTCACGCGTCGTCGGCATCGTAACGATCGGTACGCCCGCGGGGACGATGCCGAGCGCCGCGGCGCGTTTCGCCCGCGCGGCGCGCAGCGCGGTCCAGCCGTCCTTGTACAGCGCGGCATAGCGGGCAATATCGCTGTCGGGCGCCTGCACCGGGATATGATTGGCGAGGAAGTTGATCGAGGCGAGGAAGGGTTTGCGGCTCGCGCGGTCCGCCTCGACATAATCGATCATCTTCTGGACGACGAAGCGCGACGAATAATAATCCTTCGGCAGCGTCGCGGGCTTGCCGTTTTCGGTCCAAGCGGCGGTGTCGTACAGCCCCTCGATCGGGCGCTGCTCGAAATTGTCGGCGCCCGCATCGGCCAGGCTGTAGGCCCGGTCATAACCGCGCGCGTGCGGCAGCCGCGTCGCGTCGCTGCCCAGGTGCCATTTGCCGGTAAAGTAGGTGCGATAGCCCGCCGCCTTCAGCAGCTGGGCGATCGTCACGACGCGGTGGTTCATCACCGTATCGTATCCGGGCTTGCCGCGATGCTCGTCGGGGATGGTTTCGGGCATGTTGCCGAGGCCGTTGCGGTGGTTCATCACCCCGGTCTGGAGCATCGCCCGCGTCGGCGAGCAGGATCCCGCGACATGGAAATTGGTGAAGCGCGTCCCGGCATAGGCGAGCGCGTCGAGGTTGGGGGTCGCAAACTCGGCGCCGAACGCGCCGACATCGGTGAAGCCCCAGTCGTCGGCGAGCAGGATAACGATATTGGGCTGGCGCGGCGGTGTCTTTTCCCGCTGCGCCTGTACCGGTGCGGCCAGCAGCAGCGCGGCGCCAAAAATGATGGCAGCACGCCGGAACCGGCCCTTGCCACCCGGCACGTTGGTGGTCCTCACGCGCACTGCCATCGCCCCCTCCCCACGGGATAATGGCACTTACTATGCCAATATATCGGCGAGTCAAGTTGGCGTGCGTTTCCTATCGTTCGCGATAGTCGGGGGTGCGTTTTTCGAGGAAGGCGGCGAGCGCTTCGCGATGGTCTTCGGTTGCCGACAGGATGACTTGCTGCCGATCCTCGATCGCCATCGCGGCGTCGAGGCTCTGCGCGTCGATATTGAGATTGAGCGCCTGTTTCGACAGCCGCAGCCCGTGCGGGCTGGTAGCGAGCATCTCGTCGGCAAGCGCCAGCCCGCGATCGAGCAATTCGTCCGGTGCGACAATCTCGCTGACCAGCCCGCCACGCAGCGCCCGCTCGGCGTCGATGAAGCGCCCGGTCAGGATCATCTCCGACGCGAGGCTCGCACCGACCAGCCGCGGCAGGAAATAGCTCGACGCCATGTCGCAGCCGCCGAGGCCGATGCGGATATAGGCTGCGTTCGCCCGAAACGACGGCGCCGCGTAGCGCACGTCGGAGGCGAGCAGCAGGGACAACCCGCCGCCGCACGCGGCGCCATGGCCCAGCGCGATGATCGGCTGCGGACAGGCGCGCATCTTGCGGTAGATATTGCCGATGGCGGTCTGGGTGCGCAGCGTACGCAGCACCGGCGTCTCGTCGCTCGACCGGTCTTCCTGAATGTCGAGTCCGGCGCAAAAGCCGCGTCCCGCTCCGCGCAGGATGACGACGCGAACGTCGGGGCGATCCGCCAGCCCGCCGAAATAAGCGTTGAGTTCCTCGACCAGCCCATCGTTCAGCGCGTTGAGCCGGTCGGGACGGTTGAGCGTCGCGATCTCGACCGGCCCGCGCGCCACGATCAGCAGCGCGCTCACAGCGTCTGCCCGTCGTCGATGGTAAAGACGCTGCCGGTAATCCCCTGCGCCGCGTCGGAACAGAGCAGCAGCAAGGGCGCGTGCAAATCGCTCGGCGGACGCATTCGCTGGCGCGGAAAGCTTTTGACCATCGCCGCGCCGACGTCGCTGTCGAACAGCTCGGCGGTCATTTCGGATTCGAAATAGCCGGGCTGGATCACATTGACGCAAATCCCGCGCCGCGCCCATTCGCGCGCCAGCGCCTTGCCCAGATGGCGCACCGCCGCCTTGGTCGCGCCGTAAACCGAGGTCGCGGGAAAAATCTTCTCCGCGGTGATCGACCCGATCAGGACGATGCGGCCATGTTCCTTCTCGCGGCTGCCCGCCTTGTCGAGGCGTTTGGCACCTTCGTTGGCAGTCAGGAACACGCCGCGGACATTGGCAGCGAGCAGGAAATCGACCTCGTCGACCGACAGCCCCATCGCCATCTTCTCGGTGGCGACCCCGGCGTTGGCAACGATCGTATCGACGGTGCCGAACGCGGCCTCGGCGGCGTCATAGGCGGCTATCGTCGATGCTTCGTCGGTGACGTCCATGCTGACCGCAATCGCGGTGCCGCCCGCCGCCTCGATCGCCGTGACTTGCTCGGCGAGCTTGTCGGCGCGGCGCGCGGCGAGCACGACCTTGGCCCCCGCGCCCGCCAGTGCTTTGGCGAAACCGGCGCCCAGCCCGGACGACGCGCCGGTGACCAGCGCCACCCGCCCGGAAAGATCGAACTTCGGTTCTGCCGCCATCACGCTCCCTTTCGCTGCCCTTTCTGCATTGGCGCTGATTGACGTTTACGTCAATCAACCGCCGTTCCTCTAAAAAGTGAGGAAATCGGGTTGACGAACGATTTTCGTTCTGCTAATGTTCTCATGTCGACACCAAACCTCATCCCCCGTTGCAGCTGCCGAGCGTAGCGGACGGGGGATAAAGGTTTCTCCGCTTGCTTAGTCGGTTTTCGGCGGCGCTTTGCGATCGCGCGCCGCGCCCACCGGCATATTGCCATGGATCAGATGGCGGCTGGCATAGACATCCTCGACCATTTCGATCGCCAGCCGCTCGCGGTCGCGCTGGCGGGTATCGGCCATGATATCGATGATCGCATCGGCATCGACCTCCAGTATTTTCAGCGCTTCCTCGGCCATCACCAAGGCCGATTCGAACGTCTCGCGCACCTGAAACGTCGCACCGGCGTGGAGCAGTTCGACCGCATGTTCGCGGTCGAAGGCGCGGGCAAGGACCGGCGTATGCGGGAATTCGGCCTTCACCAACTCGACGATTTTCAGGACCGTCGCGGCATCGTCGACCGCGACGACAATCATCTGTGCCTCGGCCGCGCCTGCCGCATGCAGGATGTCGAGCCGGGTGCCGTCACCATAATGGATCTTCAGCCCGAAATTCGCCGCCTCGCGGATCGCGGTCGTGTCGGTGTCGATCAGCGAGATCGAGCAATGATTGGCGAACAGCGGCTGGCTGACGATCTGGCCAAAACGGCCAAAGCCGATCATGAGAATGCTGGCGTGCAGATTGTCGGCGAAATCGATGCCTTCGGTCGATGGCGCCGCCCGTGGCATGAAGCGGTCGTGCAGGATTGTCATCACCGGGGTCAGCGCCATCGATACGATAATGATCGCGGTCAGGATCGCGTTGTTTTCGGCGTTGAGGATGCCGACGCTGGTGGCGGCAGCATAAAGGACAAAGGCAAACTCCCCGCCCTGCGCCATCAACACCGCGCGCTCGATGGCCTCCGAACGGTCGGCCTTGAACAGTCGCGCCACCGCATAGATGCCGCTCATCTTGAGCGTCATATAGGCGACGACAGAAACCCCGATCAGTTCGGCGTTGGCGGCGACGATATTGAGGTCGAGCGCCATCCCCACGCCAAGGAAGAACAGTCCGAGCAAAACGCCGCGAAACGGCTCGACGTCGGCCTCAAGCTGATGACGGAACGACGATTCGGACAGCAGCACCCCGGCCAGGAACGCGCCCATCGCCATCGACAGACCGGCCGCCTGCATCACCAGTGCTGCCCCCAGCACGACGAGCAGCGCCGCCGCGGTCATCACCTCGCGCGCCTTGGCGCGCCCGAGCAGGCGGAACATCGGATCGAGCAGATAGCGGCCGGCGAGGATCAGGCCGACAATCGCGGCCAGGCCGATACCGACGGCAGTAATCCGATCGGCGGTCGACACCGCCTCGCCCCCTGGCGCCAGAAATGCGACGAGCGCCAGCAACGGGACGATCGCCAGATCCTCAAGCAGAAGGATCGAAACGATGCGACGCCCCTTCGGCTGCCCGAGCGGGCGCCGTTCGTCGAGCATCTGCATCGCGATCGCGGTCGAAGTGAGGACGAACCCGGTACCCGCAACAAAACTCGGCGCCACCGGATAGCCGAGCGCCAATCCGACGCAGATGAGCAGCGCGATACACAATCCGACCTGCGCCAGACCCAGCCCGAAAATCTCGCCGCGCATCGCCCAGAGCCGCGACGGCTGCATCTCCAGCCCGATGACGAACAGGAACATGACGACGCCCAGTTCGGCAACGTGCAGAATCGCCTGCGGATCGGAGAACAGCCCGATCCCGAACGGCCCGATCGCAAGGCCCGCCGCCAGATACCCCAGCACCGAACCCAAACCGAGGCGCTTGAACAACGGTACCGCGATCACCGCCGCGGCCAGAAGCACCACGATTGGCAACAGGTCGAACCCGTGTGCGGCAGCCTCGGCCGCATGGCTGGCAGTTTCGGCGGCGATGGTCGTTCCCCTACCCGACATTGGTGCCGTCAGCGTGCCCGGAAAGGACGCCCGGAATCAAGGGTCGGCGTGACGCAAGCGATCATGGAGAGCAACGGCTGGCTGGGGCGGCAGGATTCGAACCTGCGCATGGCGGTACCAAAAACCGCTGCCTTACCGCTTGGCTACGCCCCAACGGCCGGTGCGACCGGCGCTCTATAGCGCGTCGTCGGCTAATGCAAGGCGGGTCGCGTCAGATCCGGCTGACCCAGCCATAGGGGTCGGGCGCGCGGCCGCGCTGGATATCGACCAGCTTGTCCTTCAGCATCGCGGTCACCTGTCCGGGGCCGCCGGCGCCGATGGTGAAGCTCGTGTCGCCCCGCGTCACCTTGCCTACCGGGGTCACCACCGCGGCAGTGCCGCAGGCGAAGCTTTCGGTGAGCGTACCGCTCTGGGCGTCGGCCTGCCACTGGTCGATCGCATAAGGTTCCTCGCGCACCGTCAGCCCGGCATCGCGCGCCAGGGTGATGATCGCATCGCGGGTGATGCCCGGCAGGATCGTACCGGTCAGCGGCGGAGTGACGATGCTGCCGTCGGCGAACACGAAGAACATGTTCATGCCGCCCAGTTCCTCGATCCAGCGGCGTTCGACGGCGTCGAGGAACACGACCTGGTCATGCCCCTTGGCAATCGCCTCGCGTTGCGCGATCAGGCTGGAGGCGTAATTGCCGCCGCATTTTGCGGCGCCGGTGCCGCCGGGCGCGGCGCGGGTATAATCTTCGGACACCCACAGCGATATCGCGGGTGCACCCGATTTGAAATAATTGCCGACCGGCGAAGTGATAACGAGGAACTGATATTCGGCCGCGGGCTTGACCCCCAGAAACACCTCGCTCGCGAACATGAAGGGGCGCAGGTACAGCGCCCCGCCGTCGACGGGCGGGAACCAGGCGGCATCGGCGGCGACGGCTTCCTTGACCGCGGCGATGAACAGTTCCTCGGGCAGTTCGGCCATCGCCATGCGGCGCGCGCTGGCGTTGAAACGCGCCGCGTTGGCCTCGACGCGGAACAGCGCCATCGATCCGTCGTCGAGCCGGTACGCCTTCAGTCCCTCGAAAATCTCCTGCGCATAATGGAGCACCGCGGTCGCGGGGTCGAGGGTCAGCGGCCCGCGCGGCATCACCTGCGCGTCGTGCCAGCCCTGCCCCTCCGTATAGCGGATCGACACCATGTGGTCGGTAAAGACGCGCCCGAATGCCGGATCGGCGACGGCCGCCGCGCGTACATCATCCGCAACGCGATTGGGATGCGGCAGATGGGTGAAGGCGGGAGCGGACATGCGAAAACACCTATGGTCGTGGGGTCGATGGAGCGCGCCTCTTGCCAAAGACCCGCGCGGCGCGCAACGGTAGTGACCATGGCTGAGGAAAATTTTCTTTCACAAGTTCCCGCTGCGTCTGCCCTTTTCTTGCGCGAAGACGAAGTACGCCGAGGGATCGAATTTCTGTTTTTCGCGCATGCTTCGCTGTGGCGGTCGATCGACGCGAAGCTGGCTGAGCAGGGGCTGGGACGCGCGCATTACCGGGCGCTGTATTTCATCGCGCGCCAGCCGGGGCTGACGATCTCCGACCTGCTCGCGCTGCTCGGGATCACCAAACAATCGTTGGGGCGGGTGGTTAAGGAACTGGAAGCGCGCGCAATGTTGACGACACGCCCGGGCAACCGCGACCGGCGGCAAAAGGAACTGCGGCTGACAGAGTCCGGGCGCGCTGCGGAGGCGGCGATCTTCGTCCTGCTGCGCGACGCAATGAGCCGCGCCTATACCCACGCCGGTCAGCAGGCCGTGACCGGATTCTGGCACGTCAGCGAGGCGCTCGTTCCGGCGCGTGACCGTAAACGCATCGCCGCGCTGGGCAAGGAAGCGGGGTAATGGATACCGTCGCCCCCCGCGAAGGCGGGGGCCGCTAGCGGCCCATTCCTGTTCCGCTGCGTAAACCGACGCCCCCGCCTTCGCGGGGGTGTCGATTATGATTCTCCCCGCGCCAGATCGGCCAGTTCGCGTCCACGGTCGCGCGCAGCGCGCAGCACGTTGGTGAGCAGCGCCACGAGCTGTCCGTCGCTGTCGAGTATGTCGA
Source organism: Sphingopyxis sp. (assembly GCA_026125835.1). Classification (GTDB taxonomy): domain Bacteria; phylum Pseudomonadota; class Alphaproteobacteria; order Sphingomonadales; family Sphingomonadaceae; genus Sphingopyxis. The sequence continues at coordinate 2,096 of JAHCKJ010000058.1, read as the reverse complement.
GCCCGGCCTGCGTGGTGCCGCCCTTGCTCGCGACTTGCGCGATCAGTGTCCCGGGTTTTTCACCGCTGTCGGCAAGAAGCGCGGTGGCGCCGCCAAAGGTTTCCGTGGCCAGTGCGAGCGCATCCTCCGCGGACAGGCCGAGCCGCTCGCCCGCCGCGGCGTAAGATTCGATCAGCCGGAACACGAACGCCGGACCGCTGCCGGTAAAGGCGGTGACCAGATCCATCGTCGAATCATCGGGCAATGTTACGGTCCGACCCAGTGCGTCGAGCAGCACTGCGATAGTTTCATGATCGGCGTTCCCCAGGGTCGCAACGGCGGTCACCCCGGCGCCGATGCGCGCGGCAAGATTGGGCAGGATGCGGACATGCGCGCCCGCACCTGGGAAGCGTGCCGCGAGATCGGCGAGCGACACCCCCGCGAGAATCGACAGCAAATGGGTGCTGCCGGTCACCAGCGGCGCCAGCGCATCGGCGACTTCGCCCAGCTGCTGCGGTTTCATGCCCAGCATGATCCAGTCGGCTTTGCCGCCAGCAGACTGCCATTCGGCCAGCGACGCGTACCGGACGACGCCGCCGCGCGGCGGCGCAAGGGGATCGACGATTGTCACCCGCGCGCCGTCCAGCCCGGCCGCCAGCCAGCGGTCGAGCATGGCGCCCGCCATGTTGCCGCAGCCGACTAGCAGCAGACGGCCCGGAAAATCTCGCAAACTTCGGGTCATATTCCTGTTTCTAATTCTAACGACAGCTCGTCTCCGGCCCCGCCAGCAGGTCGAGGCAGCGGACGTCGATCGCTGCCGTATCGACCGGCAAGCCGATCAGCGACGCGAGCGTCGGCATGATGTCGACCGTCATCACGGCATTGGGTTGTTCAAATCCGGTGATCCCCTTGCGCCAGAAGAGGATCGGGACGCGCCGGTCATAATCCCACACCGACCCGTGCGTCGCAACATAACCGACGCCCGGTTCGGCAATCGGGGTGACCCGAGGTTTGAGCGCGATGATGAAATCGCCCGAGCGGTCGGCATGGAACGACGCACGCAGCTTGTCCATCAGCGTCCAGACGTCCGCCGGACGCTTCGACACCGGGTGCGCGGCCAGTTCCTCCCTCGTCACCACCGCCTCGACCTGCGGATGGGCACGCAGGCGGGGAAGCAGTTCCGCGAGCGCGGCCTTGCGCTGCGTTGCCGTCAGCGATTTCGACAGATAATAATCACCGCCTTCGCCCAGCATCAGCGGCTGCGGCAGCCCGAGCTTTTCGGCGACCGTCTTGCCCAGCGCTTCGGGATCGAGCGCGCGGTCGACGCGCTGCGCGTCGGGCCAGGCGTTCTGGCGGTTGCGTTCGGGCAGGTCGTGGCCACCGTGATCGGCGGTCAGCGCAACGACATAATCGATGCCGGTCGCGTCGAGGCGCGACAGAAAATCGCCGAGTTCGCGGTCGAGGCCCGCCATCTGCAAACACATCTCGCTGCCTTCGGTGCCGGTGCCATGGCCGACATAGTCGGTGGCGGAAAGGCCGACGATAAGCAGATCGGTGGTATCGCCCTCGCCCATCTTGCGCGCCTGACGCAGCGCCGCGGCGGTCGCCAGGACCGCGCCGTCGGCCTCGGGCGAAGCGAGGAAGCGGCGGAAATCTCCCGCATCGCGCGCCATCCGCCCGGTGCCGACGTTGCCCTTGCCGCCGTCGAGCGCGACCGCAATATCCTGTCGCGCGCATTCGGCGGGCAGCATCAACGGGCCACGCGCGGTGGCGATGGCCCCCGCAATGGCGGCGCTCGCCTGCTGCGCAACCGGCGACAGCGCCGTCCCGCGATAGGTGGCGAGGCCGCCGGGCGCGAGCCACATGACCTCGTCGGCCTTGTGCCCGCCCATCATGATCGCCGACCGGTCCTTGCCCGAGACCGAAACGACCTGCGCGCGCGCGTCGCGCGCCTTCATCAAGTCGCCGAGCGTCGGGACAAGCAGCTTCGCCACCGAAGGCGCATATTGGCCGCCGCGCGAGCTGGTGCCGGGGACGGTTTCGTCCTCGGCGCAATAGACGCGCTTGTCGTCGCGCGGCGCGTCCAGGTTGAAATAATTGTTGGCGACAATGCCGGT
>JAHCKJ010000057.1 GCA_026125835.1 Sphingopyxis sp. | reverse complement strand
CCCTCGTGCGCCTTGTCGTGCTTTGCGGCGACGATCAGCCCGCTGGTATCCTTGTCGATGCGGTGGACGATCCCCGGCCGCGCGACCCCGCCGATCCCCGACAGCTGCCCCGCGCAATGATGCAACAGCGCGTTGACCATCGTGCCGTCAAAATTGCCCGCCGCGGGGTGGACAACCATGCCCGCAGGCTTGTCGACAACGATCAGATGTTCGTCCTCATAGGCGATGACAAGGTCCAGATCCTGCGCGACATTGTGGGCGGGTGCGGCCGCCGGTACGCGCACTTCGAGCGTCGCGGGGGGCGTCGTCTTGGCGGCGGGGTCCCACAGGATGGTGCCGTCGGCATGGGCGACGCGTCCGCCCTTGATCAGGCTTTTGACCCGCTCGCGCGACAAGCTGGGCAGCGCCTCGGCCAACGCGCGGTCGAGGCGCAGTCCGGCCGCGCTGCTGTCGAGCGCCACGGTCACAATATCGTCATCCCCCTGCATTGGCGATGATGTGGAAACCCGCCGCGAATTTTCAAGGGGATCGCGCGGTCGTGGCGGGTCGGCGGAACCGGGATCGCCCTTGCCCTGGACGGGCTCGCTGTCCTAGGAGGCATCCGCGCCGCCAATGTACGGCTTGCGGGGAGTTAACCAATCCATGTCCGACGATCGCGTCGATTTCGCCTCCATGCTGGCCTCGCGCCTGTGTCACGACCTGCTGAGCCCGGTGGGGGCCTTTGCCAACGGGCTGGAACTGCTCGCCGATGAAAAAGACCCGGAGATGCGCGCGCGCTGTGTCGAGTTGCTCGAACAGAGCGCGCGGACGTCGGCGAACAAGCTGAAATTCTTTCGCCTCGCATTCGGGTCGGCGGGCGGGTTTGGCGAGATGGTGCCGGCCGACGAAGCGAAATCGGCGATTCAGGGGATCATCGGCGACCGCGCGATCGACCTTAACTGGATGATCGGCGCCGAACCGCTGCCCAAGCCGGCGGTCAAGATCATCCTCAACCTCGCCTTGCTGCTGGTCGATGCGCTGGTACGCGGCGGGCGGCTCGACATCGGCTGCGAAAACCAGGACGCCGACCAGGGCGGCGGGATCGAAATCGCGCTGCATGTCGAGGCCGAGCGCATCTTCCTCGACGCCGATGTCGAAACCATCCTGCGCGACGGCGAAGGCGCGACCGCGATGACCTCGCGCACCGCGCCCGCGGTGCTGGTGCAGGCGGTCGCGGCGCAGAATGGCGGCACCGTCATGCTGGCGCGCGAGACGCCGACGTCGCTGCTGGTCGGGGCGGTGCTGCGCGGGCGCTGATCCACCCGATGGGGGTGGCTGCCAGTTTCACGAAACAAACGGTCCGTTAACCATTGTCCGCCATGGTGCAGCCTCGATTTTCTGGGGCGCACCGGTACCGCGATGGACGATCTGCTGAACGACTTTCTGGCCGAAACGGCAGAGATACTGGCCGAAGCGGGCGGGGCGCTGGTTGCGTGGGAGGCGGACCCCGCCGACCGGGCGCAGCTCGATGCCATTTTCCGTCTGGTTCATACCATCAAGGGCAGCTCGGGGTTCCTCGCGCTGCCGCGCGTGACCGCGCTGGCGCACGCCGCCGAAGACGCGCTCGATCAGGTCCGCCGCGGGCAGCGCACCGCCGATGCGGCGCTGGTGACCGGGGTGCTGGCGATCGTCGACCGGCTTAATCTGCTGTGCGCGGCACTGGGGCAGGACGGCACCGAGCCGCCGGGCGATGACCGCGCCGTCATTGCTGCACTTGCGGAAGGACCGGTTGCGCGCGAAACGGAGGAGCCGCCCGAGGTGGCGGGAATCCAGCTTCGCCGCGAGGACGATATCCAGGCCGACCTCAAAAACTGGCGGTCGATCCGGGTGCCGCTGCCGCTGCTCGACAGCGTAATGACCGGGGTGACCGATATCGTCCTGGTCCGCAACGAGTTTGCGCGGATGTTGCGCGAATCGGGGGCAAGCCCGGCGGTCATCGCCTCGTTTGACCGTCTGTCGGACTCGATCGCGGGGATGCGCCAGTCGGTGAGCCAGATGCGGATGCAGCGCATCGACAAATTGTTCGCGCCATTGCCGCGCATCGTGCGCGATCTGGCGCAGGACATGGGCAAGAAAATCGCGTTCCACACGAGCGGCGGCGAGGTCGAGCTGGACCGCGAGATGATGGAAAATATCCGCGATCCGTTGATCCACATCGTCCGCAACGCGATCGACCATGGCATCGAGACGCTGGAGGATCGCGTCGCGGCAGGCAAGGATATCACCGCGACGATTTCGGTCGCCGCGCGCCAGTCGGGCAACCAGATCGAGATCGAGGTGCGCGACGACGGCCGCGGCCTGTCGCCCGAAGCGATCACGGCGAAAGCGATCGCGTCGCGCGCGATCACCGCCGCCGAAGCGCGCGCGATGTCGCCGAAGGAAAAGCTCGAGCTGATCTTTCGGCCCGGCTTTTCGACCGCCGCCAAGATTACCGCGGTTTCCGGCCGCGGGGTCGGCATGGACATCGTCAAGGCCAATATCGAAAAGATCGGCGGCATCGTCGAACTGCGCAACGACGAGGGCAGGGGGCTGTCGATCCTGCTGCGCGTCCCGATGACGCTGACGATCATTTCGGGCCTGATGGTGCGCGCCGCCGGACAATATTTCGCCATCCCGCGCGGCGCGGTGCGCGAAATTTTGCTGGAAAACGGCGACACGGTGCGGATCGACCGCGTCGGCGGCGGCGAGCTGGCGACGGTGCGCGGCGAACAATTTCCGTTGCTGCGGCTCGAGGATGTCATTGGCCGCACCCGCGATGCGGCGGACGACGCCGACGACCGGGCGCTGGTCATCGTCCGGCCCGGGCAGGGGCAAAGCTATGCGCTGAGCGTGGCGGCAATCCACGATCATGAGGAACTGGTCATCAAACCCGCGGCGCCGATGATCATGGCCACCGGTCTTTATGCCGGGACGACCTTGCCCGACAACGGTCGTCCGGTGCTGTTGCTCGACGTGCAGGGCTTGCTCTCCGCGGCGGACGTCGATGCCGCCGAAGCCGGCCGCCGGCGCGGCGACGCCGCCGAGGCCGAAGCGCAGGCATCGGCGGCGCGCGGTGCGGCGCAGCTGCTCCTGTTCCGCGAGGCGGGTGGCCGGATGCGCGGCATTCGCTTGTCGGTGATCGAGCGGGTCGAGGAAGTCCCGGTGGCGGCGTTGTTCGAAAGTGCGGGTCGCATTCAGGCGCGTATCGGCGACGACATCTTTGCGGTCCATGCCGCCAAGCTCCCTGCGGCACAGGACGGGCAGGCGACGCAGAAGCTCATGCGTCTGCACGACGGCCAGACCATGCTTTGTTATCCGATCGCCGACGTGGTCGACATCGTTCGCCTGCCCGATGCGGTCCGGCCGGCGACGGCGCCGGGGCTGGTCGCCGGGGTCGTGCTGGTCGGCGACGAGCCGGTCGAACTGATCGACCCCTTCTGGCTGATGGAACAATATGCGCGGCCCGACGCCGCGCCGACGGCGGGTCACGCGCCGCTTTGCCGCCTGGTCGCCGACCAGGATGGCTGGGGCGAGAATTTCCTCGCGCCGCTGCTGCGCAGCGCCGGTTACCGGGTCGCCGTGGCCACGGCGGAGGATGACGAGATCCCCGACGTCCTGCTGTGTCTGGCCGAGGATAGCGCGGAAACGGCCGCCGTCGGCGATGCGGTGCCGGTGATCCGCCTGCGCACCGCGGTTGCCGCGACGGGGCCGGACGACGACACCGTTTATCGTTACGACCGCCAGGCCTTGCTGGCGGCGCTGGCGCAGCGGGTGGGGGGAAGCCGGGCATGATGGACAAGCTGTATCTGGTCGCGCGGATCGCCGATACCCGCGTCGCGCTGCGCAGCCGCGCGATCAATTCGGTGGTGGCGGTCGGCACGCCGGTCGAGGTGCCGGGCGCCCCGCCGCACGTCGCGGGGCTGTTCGCGCTGCGCAGCCGCGTCTTCACCCTGATCGACCCGCATGTTGTCATCGGCCTCCCGCCGGTGCCGATCGCCGAAGGGCAGCGGGTGATCGTTGTCGATGTGGCAGGCCATGGCTATGCGCTGCTCGCCGACGCGATCGAGGATGTTTGTTTCATCGAGGCGCCCGAAACGCGGGTGTCGGGAAAATTGCTCCCCGGTTGGGCGCGCGTTGCCGAAGCAATGATCGAACATCAGAGCGCATCGCTGCTGGTCGTCGATCCGTCGCATTTCATAACCTTGCCGGTCCTAAACGCGGCATGATTGGCGTCGTTATTAACGGCATGAATACCCCTTCGCCCTATCGTGGGTTCATTATCGGGGGGCTGGAGTAAATTTGATGTCGAAATCCTGTCTGGTCGTTGACGACAGCAAAGTCATTCGCAAGGTCGCGCGCCACATCCTTGAAAGCATGTCGTTCGCGGTCGAGGAGGCCGCCGACGGGCAGGAGGCGCTGACCTTTTGCCGCGCCAACCGGCCCGACGTCATCCTGCTCGACTGGAACATGCCGGTGATGAGCGGGATGGAGTTTCTGGGTGCGTTCAACGACCTCGATTACGGGCATGAAGAGCGCCCGCGCGTCGTTTTCTGCACGACCGAGAACAGCATCGACCACATCCGCGCCGCGATCGAGGCGGGCGCCGACGAATATGTCATGAAGCCGTTCGACCGCGAAACGCTGGAAGGAAAATTGCAACTCGTCGGCGTTGCCTGAGCCGCTGGCGATGGCGCGGCCGCAGCCCCTTGATCCCGATCCCCAACCGACGGCGCGCACCGTCCGGGTGATGCTGGTCGACGACAGCCTGGTCGTCCGCAGCATTTTGGAGCGCATCGTCGACCAGCACGACGGCCTGCAGATATGCGCCTCGGTCGCCTCGGCGCGCGACGCACTCGCTTTTCTGGCGCGCGAGCCGGTCGATGTCGTTGTGCTCGACATTGAAATGCCGGGGATGAACGGCATCGACGCGCTGCCGCACATATTGGAACGCGCCGCGCGCGCGCGGGTCCTGATCCTGTCATCGAATTGCGTCGAGGGCGGCCCCGCCGCGATCGAGGCGCTGGCGCTCGGCGCGAGCGACACGCTCGCCAAACCGGGTCGCGGCAGCTTTTCGGGACGCTTTGCCGAAGTGCTGACCGACCGCATATTGTCGCTTGGCCACCAGCAGGATTATCCGGCGCCGGTCCCCGTCGCCGAGCGCCGCGCGCCGCCGCCGGTTGCACTGGCGGTCGAAGGCGACCAGCCGCTCGAATGTATAGCGGTCGCGGCGTCGACCGGCGGCATTCCCGCCTTTGCCAATTTCCTGGCGCATCTCGATCCGCGCATCGCCGCGCCGATCCTGTTGACCCAGCATCTGCCCGACGCCTTCATGGAATTTTACGCCAAGCAGATTGCGACGATGACACACCGGCGGGCGGTGGTCGCGGCGGACGGCATGGTGATCGAGCCCGGCCATATCTATCTGGCGCCGGGCGACGCGCATATCGTGGTGGTCGCGCACGGTCGCCGCAAGACCATCGCGCTCGACCACCGCCCGGTCGACAATGGCTGCTGCCCCTCGGCCGACCCGATGTTCGCTTCGGTGGCAGAGGTTTATGGCAAGGGCGGGGTCGGCGTAGTGCTGAGCGGCATGGGCCGCGACGGCGCGGCGGGCGCGGCGCGCCTGAAACAGGCGGGCGGCACGGTGTTCGCGCAGGCGCCCGAAAGCTGCGTGATCTGGGGGATGCCCGGCGCGGTGGCCAAGGCAGGCATTGCCGCCGCAACGCTGAACCCCGATGCGATCGCACTGATGCTGGGCAGCTTCCTGCCCGGGCGGCGGCCGACATGATGGGCGGCAGCGCCAGCGAATCGGCCTATCGCGTGCTGATGGGGGTGCTCGAATCGCGGACCGGCCAGACACTGTCGCCGAACCGCATCTGGCGCATCGAAATGTCGCTGAAACCGGTGATGCAGCGGCACGGCATCGACGATCTCGACGGGCTGGTCGCGGCGCTGGTCACGTCGAACAGCCGCCAGCTGCTCGACGACACGGTCGATGCGATGCTGAACAATGAAACCTATTTCTATCGCGAACACAGCGTGTTCGACGACATAGCGACCACCGCGCTTGAATATCTGCGTCAGGTCAATGCGAGCCAGCGGCGGCTGACGATCTGGCATTGCGGGGTGTCGACGGGGCAAGAGGCCTATTCGCTCGCGATGCTGATCGCCGAACAGGGCGAGGCATGGGCTGGGTGGCAGGTCGATATCGTCGGCACCGACGTCAGCTGTCACGCGATCAGCCGCGCCCGCGTCGGTTTGTACAGCCAGTTTGAAATCCAGCGCGGGCTGCCGGTGCAGCGCATGGTGCGCTGGTTCGATCAGACCGAGGGCGGCTGGCTCGCCAAGGCCGACCTCAGGCGCCGGATCGATTTTTCGGTGCAGAATATGCTGACCGACCGGCCGCCGCTCGCCAGTGCCGCCGACCTGATTTTCTGCCGCAACCTGCTGCTCTATTTTTCGGGGCCGATGCGGCAAAAGGCGTTCGCGAAGTTGCGCGCGATGGCAGCGCCGCAGAGCTTTCTGGTGCTGGGTGCCGGGGAAACGGTGCTGGGCCAGACCGACAAGTTCGTCGCCAGTCCGCGGCTGCGCGGTCTCTACGAACCTGCCGACCAGCAGGCGCGCCGCGCCGCCGCCGCCTGACCTTGCAATTTGCGCCGCGCTGGCGCAGGTGGATCGGCATCCCGTCCCGGGACCAACAATGGGCCGCGAACCGCATGAGCGACTTTATCGAACGCTGGTCACCCAATTTCGACGAGCGCGCGCTGCCCATCTCGATGATCGTGCTGCACTATACCGGGATGCCGACCGGCGCGGGCGCGATCGACTGGCTGGCGAACCCCGAATCAAAGGTGTCGGCGCATTATGTCGTCAGCGAGGACGGTCAGATCACCCGGATGGTGCCCGAGGACAAGCGCGCCTGGCACGCGGGCCGGTCGCACTGGCGCGGGGTCAGCGACATCAATTCGGCAAGCGTCGGGATCGAGATCGTCAATCCGGGCCATGAATTCGGCTATGTCCCGTTCCCCGATCCGCAGGTCGCCTCGGTCGTCCGTCTCGTCCATATGATCAAGGATCGCTATGCGATCACCCGCGGCAATGTCGTCGGCCATTCGGACATCGCAGCGACGCGCAAGCAGGATCCGGGCGAATTGTTCCCGTGGGAGGAGTTGGCGCGCCGCCGCCTCGCGCTGCCGCGGCCGCGCAAGAAACTGACCGATCCGCTGTGGACCGACGCAGGGTTTCTGCTGGCGCTCGAACGCTTTGGCTATGATGTGACCGACGGCTTTGCGGCGACGGTCGCGTTCCAGCGACGTTTTCGCCCCGAGTTGATCGACGGCACGATCGATGGCGAATGCCGCGCGATCCTGCTCGCCCTGCTGCTGCCGCAGCCCGAGGGCAGTTGAGCGGCGGGCGACGGTCCGTGACCGCGCCGGCTACCGCATCAGGACCAGATATGCGGCGGCGAGCAGCGCGACCAATATCCCGCGCAATATCAACCCGTTGCGTAGCGAATGGCCGACCAGATAGGGTCGCAGGTCGGCCGGGATCGGCATCGGTTGAACAGCGGAAACGTCGGCGCCGCCGGTGTTGCCGATCGGAACCCAGCCCGCCAGATGAAAGGGTCCGGCGCCGATGAGGCGGACGAGCTGGCCGCGCGCTTCCTTGCGATCGGCCTGCTTGCGCGCGAGGCGCCACATCTGGAAATGCGTCTGGACATGGGTCCAGTAGCGGCGCTGGCCCAGAATATGCGCCCGTTCCAGATGATGTTTGGCGAGCGCCATGTCGCCCGCATCCTCGGCGGCCTGCGCTGCCGCCATTTCGTTCGCGAACGCGGTTTTCAGGGCGGGTTTCATCAAGGGCATCTCCGGAATGTGGGAATGACGCTACCATGGAGGTTGCGGTTCGAACGAGCGCCGAAGCGAACCGGTATATTTTGGCGTGGTAGGTTTCGACCGATTGCGGACATAGCCGATCCTCCCCGTTCCGGGGAGGACCGGCACCGGCCGCTTCCCACCCCAAAGCCGACATTTTCCCCATCCCCGGCGTGAATTTGTGATTACGTCATAGCGCCTTTGTGGGCGCAACACCCTTGGCCCACCTCGCGATGGGAGATATGGAGCAATGGTTCGCCCGAAAGTCGCTCAGGCCATCCTGATCCCGGGCACGTCGCGCTCGACGATGCCCGTCGCGCGTTTCGACAGCGTGCTCACCGGCGTCGTCACCTTGTCGACGACCATGAAATGCGTCTGCCACGCCTCGCGATTGACATCGCACACCAGATAGCCGCGCTGGTCGTTGGCGAATTTCAGTTCGGGGTTGCGCGCCAGCCATTCGTCGGTGCCGCTCCGCTTGTCGCTGCCGTCGCCGCCGCTGCTGATCGAGGTGGCGACAAATTCGGCGCCGACCTCCTTGTCGCGCTGGACCAGGTCGCCGCAGAAATTCTGGTGCTCGTCGCCGGTCAGCACGATGCAGTTCTTCAGCCCGGCAAGGCGCGACAGGATGCGCTGCCGCGGCTCTTCATAACCCGCCCAGCTGTCGATGTTCAGGATCTTCTGCGGTTCGTCGGAGCGGCGGCGGCGGTCGAGCGACATCATCGTTACCTGCTGCGCCAGCGTGTTCCACGTCGCCCCGCCGCGCGACAGGTTGCGGCCGAGCCACTCTTCCTGTGCCTTGCCCAGCACCTGCCGGTCCTTGGCAAACACGTCGGGGCACGCGGGTTTGAAGCCGTCGCCGCACGGCTGGTCGTCGCGATATTGGCGCGTGTCGAGCAATTGCATCGCCATCAGGTCGCCATAACGGAACTCGCGGTGGGCATTGACCATGCCGCCGCGTGGCAGCAGCGCCTTGCGCACCGGCATATGTTCGTACCATGCCTGCAACGCCGCCTGCTTTTTCAACAGGAACACTTCGGGCGGCGCGGCGTCGGGGTCGTTGCCGTCGAGGTTCAGTTTCCAGTTGTCATATTGCGACACCCAATTGTTGTTGATTTCATGGTCGTCGAAACTTGACAGAAAGGCGTGGGTGGCGCGCACCGCTTGCTGGTCGATATCGGTCAGCGTCTGGGCATAGGCATTGCGGAAATCATTGACGTCGAACAGTGCGCGATGCGCATATTGGCGCACCGGGCGGATCGGCAGGCCGTCGTCGAACAGATAATCCTGCCGATATTCATAAATGAAATCGCCATAATGATAGACAAAGGCCAGGTCTTCGCGCGCCATATGGCGATAGGCGCCGTAGAATCCGGACTCGAAATGCTGGCACCCGGCAACGCCGAATTTCAGCGCATCGACCCTGGCACCCGGCGCGGGCAGGGTGCGCGCGCGGCCGCGCAGGCTGCGTTCGCCGCCCGCGGTAAAGCGGTAATAATAGGGGCGGTCGGGTTGCAGCCCCGCCACCTCGACATGGACGCTGTGCGCCAGATGCGGACGCGCCAGTTCGGTGCCTTTGGCGACGATCTGGCGAAAGCCGGTGTCGCTCGCGACCTCCCACTCGACCGGCACATTGACCTGCGGCATGCCGCCGTGCCGTTCCATCGGGCGCGGCGCCAACCGCGTCCAGATCACGAAACCGTCGCTCGCCGGATCGCCCGCGGCGACCCCCAGGCTGAAAGGAAAATCGCCGAACATGCCCTGCGCGCGGACGATGGCAGGGGCGGCGAGGCCGGCGAGGGTCGCCCCGGCAAGGAAGTGGCGGCGGTTGTACATGGCTGGGCTCCGTTGGGGCGCGAATCGCTGCCCCTCGATAGCCCAGCCATAAGTTACATCAATGACCGATGCTCAATCGGGCAAAGACGGTCGCGCCGATCGGGTTCCGGCCATAGGCGGCATCGAGCGCGCGCGGCTTGTCGAACGCCGCGATGCTGCCGCCGAGTGCCAGATTGAGGGGGCCGCTGATCGGCAGCCGATAGGCATAGCCCGCCTGGAATTTCGACACCCGGAACGGCACGTCGTGCAGCGGGTCGTCATGGTCGGGGAACAGCTCGTCATTCTTCACATTTTCGATCCGCCCGAACAGCGTGTGATGATCGTCGATGTTCCAGTTCAGCTCGGCCAGCCACGCGGTCAGCGTCGCCCCGGGGTCGCGGTTCTTGGCGCTGAACGCGCCGGTCGCCGACAGGCCCCGCCCGTTGTTCCAATGGACGCTCGCGGTCGTGCGATGCTCGTTCTCGCCGGGATGGAACGCCTCGGGCTCTTTCAGGAAACCGTGGCTGACCTGCATTGCCAGCGATGGAGAAGGGTTCCAGGTCCCGCGCAACGACCAGCTGTCGAACCGCGGGGTTTCGATCCCCCACCGTTCTTCATTGGGCTCGCGGCCGGTAAAGACCGATCCTTCGACCTGGATGGCGGGCGTCGCAAACCCCAGCGTCGCGACGCCATAGGTGATGTGCGTCGAATCGAACCAGTGATGGGTGATCGGCGCCTCGGGATTATAGCGCGCGCTGCTGCGGTGCA
>JAHCKJ010000056.1 GCA_026125835.1 Sphingopyxis sp. | reverse complement strand
TCGGCGTTCGGCTCGACGGTCTGCGGGTCGCGCTTCGCGCTGACGTTGCTCGCGGCGGCGGCGCTGCTGCTGTGGATCGAGCGGGCGAGCCGCCGCGGCGCGACGCATGAAACGGGCAAGGCGCGCTGGCGGACGCTCGACGTTCTGCCGCTGGCCGGGGTGCGGCGCTGGCTCGCGTTCGGATTTTGCCTGTCGCTCTTGACCGCCGGCTTGCTGCTCCCCGTCGGCTGGTTGATCTGGAAGCTCGCGCAAACGAATCCCGACTGGGTGCGCCTGGCGGCCGCAACGCGCAACAGCCTGCTGCTGGGGATCGGCGGGGCGATTCTGACCGTGGGCCTGGCTACCATGCTTGCGCTCGGCACCCGAGGCTGGCCCGTCGCGGCGCGGATCGCCAGCCTGGGCTATGCGACGCCGGGCGCGGTGATGGCGATCGGGTTGCTGGCACCGGCCGGACTGATTTGGAATCTGGCGCCGGGATCGGGGATGGCGATCGCGATCCTGCTGCTGCTGTTCGCTTATGCGGCGCGGTTGATGGCGGCGGCGCTCGAGCCGATCGACGCCGGGATGGCGCGCGTCACGCCGTCGATGCGCCATGCCGCGCGGACGCTGGGTCGCGGCGAAACCGGCGCCGCCTTTGCCGTCGATTTGCCCGTTGCGCGCGGTGCGTTGCTGACGGCCCTGCTCATCATCTTTATCGATGTGCTGAAAGAATTGCCCGCCACCTTGATCCTGCGCCCGTTCAATTTCGACACGCTGGCGGTGATCGCCAACAATTATGCGCTCGACGAACGGCTGGGTCAGGCCGGGCTGCCGTCGCTGCTGGTCGTCGCCATCTCGCTGCCCGCGGTGATCTGGCTGACGCGGCGCATTGCGACCGCACGGCCCGGCGTTTAGGGGCGGTGCCGTGAACGACGAACCTGTTCTGGAAATCTGCGACGTCGTGCGCGCCTACCCCGGCCGCACCGCGGTGGACGGCGCGTCTTTCGCGTTGCCGCGTGGCGGCATCTCCTGCTTGCTCGGTCCGTCCGGCTGCGGCAAGAGCAGTTTGTTGCGGCTGATCGCCGGGCTTGAGCCCGTCGATGCCGGGACGGTCCGGCTGCGCGGGCAGACCGTCGCAGCGGCGGGGCTGACCGTCGCTCCCGAACAGCGCGGCGTCGGGCTGGTGTTTCAGGATAACGCATTGTTCCCGCATCGCGACGTTGCCGCCAACGTCGGCTTCGGACTGGCAGGGCTGGCGGCGGAGGATCGCCGCGCGCGCGTCGCTGCACTGCTCGATCGTTTCCACATCGCGCATCTTGCCGCCGCCTGGCCGCATATGTTGTCGGGGGGCGAACAGCAGCGCGTCGCAATCGCGCGCGCGCTGGCCCGCGAACCATCGCTGCTGTTGCTCGACGAGCCGTTTTCGGGCCTCGACGGCCATTTGCGCGAAGCGGTGCGCGACGCGCTGCTCGCGGATCTGCGCGCCGCGGGGACCAGCGTGCTGATCGTCACCCACGATCCCGAAGAGGCGATGATGATCGCCGACAATCTGGTCCTGATGGCGGAGGGGCGGATTCTCCAGACCGGCCGGCCGCAGGATTGCTATCGTCGCCCGGTCTCGATCGCCGCCGCGCGCCTGCTCGGCGAGTTGGTGGTGACGGACGCGCTGGTGGCCGATGGCGTTGCCGACACGCTGTTCGGACCTGTCGTCGCTCACGACGTCCCCGACGGCACCGCGCGGCTGGTCGTCCGACCCGATGCGCTGGCGCCCGGGGTGCCGGGATTGACCGCAACGGTCACGCGGTCGCGGTTCGCCGGCCGCTGTTACCTGGTGGATGCGGTGGGGGCGGGGCAGGCCGTAACCTACCCGCTGGTCGGCGATCCGCCGCCGAACGGCGCGCAGGTCACATTGGGGCTACGTCCGGACGCGCCCACCCTGATCGTCACGGGGGGTGGGTAGCCACCGGTCGCCCATGCGATCCGCCGACCCGGGATATTCGGCGTCAATCGTCCGAACGACCGAGGATCGCGATCGTCGGCCATGCGCCGCCCGTATCGACGCGGGCATTGATGCCATAGACGGCGCGGAGTCGTTCGGCGGACAGCATTGTCGCCGGTTCGCCTTCGGCAATGACCCGACCGGAATCGATCAGCAACAGCCGGTCGCAATAGCGCGCGGCGAGGGTCAGGTCGTGGAGAACAGCGATCACCGTACCGCCTGCCGCGGCTTCGGCGCGGAGCAGGTTCATGACATCGATCTGGTGACCGGGATCCAGGCTGGCGAGCGGCTCGTCGACGATCAGCGCCGGCGCCTCGACCGCCAGCGCGCGCGCGAACAGCGCCCGCGCCCGCTCGCCGCCCGACAATTCGGTGGCGATCCGGTGGCGCAGATGCAGCACGTCGGCGCGCGCCATCGCCCGCTCGATCGCCGCCATATCCACCGCGCCGATCCGCGACATGGGCGCAAGATGGGGCAAACGTCCCAGCCCGACCAGCCGCTCGACGCCGAGCGGCCAGTGCAGCGTCTGGCCCTGCGGCACGTAGGCGATGCGCCGTGCCAGATCGGCGCGCGGCATCGCCGCCACATCGTCGCCGTCGATCCGCACTGTCCCGCTGGCCGGAACAAGCGCCAGCATGGCGCGCGCGAGGGTCGATTTGCCGGCGCCATTGGGGCCGATGATGCCGGTCAGGGTGCCCGACGAGAAACGGGCATCGACCTGCTCGAGCACACGCCGACGGCCTAGTGTCACCCCCAGCTGTTCGATGGTGATGGTCACCATAGCCGCCGCTCCCGCATCAGATACAGCAGAAATACCGGCACCCCCAGAAAGGCCGTAACCACGCCCAGATTGAGTTCGTTGGTGGTCGGGATCAAGCGCACGCCAAGATCGGCAAAGGTCAGCAGCGCGGCACCGCCGAGCGCGGAGGGGAGGAGGATCGCTGACGGACTGCGGTCGGTAAGCGGGCGGATCAGGTGCGGAACGATCAGGCCGACAAAGCCGATCGCCCCCGACACCGCAACGGCGCCGCCGACGCCGATGGCGGTGCCGACCAGCAACCGCAACCGGGTCCGCCGCAGGTCCGTACCCAGCGCTTGCGCCGCATCTTCGCCGAGGGTCAGCGCATCGAGCGCCCGACCGTTCCAGAGCAGCATCGCCACGCCGACCGCGATACAGGGCAACGCGATCCACAGATGCGCGAACGACCGGTTCTCGAGGCTGCCGAGCAGCCATGTCATGATTTCCATCGCCGCGAACGGATTGGGCGACAGGTTGAGCGCCAGGCTGATCCCCGCGCCCGCCAGCGTCGCAAGCGCAAGCCCCGCCAGGATCAGGGTGAGCGGACTTTCGGCATTCCCGGCGAGCAGGAACAACAGGCCGAGCGACACCAGTGCGCAAACAATGGCCAGCAGCGGCAGCACCGCAGGGTGGATTTGCGCCAGCCCGAAATAGAGCGCCGCCACCGCGCCCAATGCCGCCGCGTTGGACGTCCCCAGAACCGACGGTTCGGCCAGCGGGTTGCGCAAATAGCCTTGCAGCGCTGCCCCCGCGAGGCCGAGCATCGCCCCGACCGCGAGCGCCAGCAAAGCGCGCGGCAGGCGCAGGTCGAACAGGATGATCGACGCGACGCGGTCGCCGTCGCCGGTCGCCGCGGCGATCAACCGCGCGGGCGACAGGTCGACCGCGCCGAACAACAGCGAGGTTGCCGCCGCGACGGCGGCCAGCGCCGCCAGTGCCGCGATCAGAACGGGGCGGGGGATCGTTAAGGTCATCGCGCCCGCTCGTCATATTGCGCGATTTGCGCGGCAACGCTGCGCGCCGCCTTGACATAGGCGGGGCCGCCGCAAACGGTCCACGCCTCGGGCACGACAATGCGCGGGATGCCGGACAGCGCCGGATGATGAAGCATCTCGGCGCCGCGATCGCCGACGGTCATCGTCGCGCGCTCGACGATCAGGAAATCGGGGTTTGCCGCGACCATTTCTTCGACGCTCAGGCGCGACAGCGGCGGCTTGCCCAGCTTTTCCGCCAGATTGACCAGACCGATGCGCTTCATCATGTCGTCGACCAGCGTCCCGGTGCCGGTCATATAGCCGCGCCGCTGATAATAGGCGGCGACGCGGCCGCGACCGGGCGAGGACAGGTCGGTCAGGTCGCGTTCCATCGCTGCGATCATCGCCGTGCCACGGTCAGGATGGCCGACGGCCGCGGCCGTCTGTTCGATCGTTTGATAAATCTCGTCGAGGCGATTGGCGAGAGCCACGTCGACCAAGCGGTAGCGATGCGGAGCCAGCGCGGCGAGCGCGGCGCTGCCGCTGGCGGGCATCCCGGTCACCAGATCGGGATCGATCGCCAGAATCTGTTCGGCGGAATTGGCCAGCAGCGGCAGGCCGCGGGCCGCGCTTGCCTGATCCGACATTCCGGGATCGACGGCGTTGCGCGTCAGCCCGGCGATCTGTCGGCGATCGGCGAGCGCCAGAACGAGCTGGTCGGTGCAAAGGTTGATCGACACGATACGGTCGGGGCGTGCCGGGTGCGCGGGCGCGTCGTCGGCCAACGTCGCGGCCAGGGTGCCGCCAACCAGCGCCGAAGCGGCCAAAGCCATGACCAAAAGGCGGACGGGCCCGATCAACTTGCCGCTTCGCCCGACTTTGGATGCCATTTGGCCCGAACACCGATCATGTCGAATCTCCCCGCCGGAGAGGGACGCCGTCGATCGTCATCGACAGCGCCCCGCCGCGTCAGAACCGCGCCCGCACGCCGCCATAAGCGGCGCGGCCAAAGGTGCCATAGTTGAAGGCGGTCGCATAATCGGCGTCGAACAGATTATCGACGCGCCCGTACACTTCGATCCGGTCGGTCAGCGCGAACGACGCGCGCACGCCGGCGATCGCATAGCCGTCGAGCCGCACCGTGTTCGACGCATTGTCGAAACTGTCGCCAACCATCGTGATCGTCGCGCCGGTCGACAGTCCGAACGACCAGTCATAATCTGCCGACAGGCTGACCGCATGGTCGGCGCGGCGCGGCAGGCGCTTGCCGTCGAACGCCGGGCGTCCCGACCGGTCGCGCGCGTCGATATAGCTGTAGGATGCGGTGACATTCAGCGCATCGACGGGGCGCAGCGCCAGCGTCGCCTCCACCCCCTTGGCGCGGGTGCGGTCGATATTGCCAAAGGTGAAAGTCGCATTGTCGAAATTGATCTGGTCGGTGGTGTTGCGCAGAAACGCCGTTACCGACACCAGCGCGCGGCCATCGGCGAGGCGCTGGTCGATGCCGATGTCATAGCTTTTCGACTCTTCGGGGCGCAGCGCGGCATTGCCGCTGAAGCTGTCGTAAAGCTGGTAGAGCGACGGCGCCTTGAAACCCTCGCCATAGCTCAGCCGGATATTGGTTGCGCCGTCGTTCGGCGAATAATTAGCGTTGGCACCAAAGGTCGTCGCGCCGCCGAACTGGCTGTGGTCGTCGTGACGGACGCCGCCGGTCAGCGACAGGCCGCTCACCGGCTGAACGATGCCCAGCGCATAAACGCTGTCGATATTGGCCTTCTGGCTGTCGGTCGAACCGAAGCCGAAGAAGTCGTAATCGGGGCGTTCATGCTCGTAACCGAACACCAGCCTGGCGGTGTCGGCGGGCGCCACGACGCCCTGATATTCGAACCGCAGGTTCGTGCCCTTGTAACCATAATCGGGGGCGGTGCCGCGCACGAAGAAATAATCGCGCTCGTTGCGCGTCCACGTCACCGCGGCGCGGCTGGTGAAACGGCCGTCGAACAGACCGAGGTTGAGCCCGGCATAGCCGATATATTGATCGAGCTTGGCGACATCGCCGCTGTCCGCTGGTGCGCCGAAGAAGCTGTCATAATCGAGGTCGGCGTTGATGTAATAGCCGCGCAGGTCGAGGCTCAGCGCATCGCTGAACGCTATCTTCAACCGCGCGTTGCCCGCGAAATTCTTGTATCCGTCGCGCTCGGTCCCGACCGCCGCCGACGAAATGCCGTCGGTGCGGAAATAGGCGCCGCCGATGCCCCCCGATACCGCCCCGGCGCTGCCCGACAGGTCGGCCTTCGCATTGACCGTATCGCTATACCCATATTCGGCCGATGCGCGGCCCGCAAAGCCTGCCTCCGGCGTCGCGGTCATCAGGTTCACGACGCCGCCGATCGCCTGGCTGCCGTGCACGACCGAGTTTGACCCGCGCAGCACCTCGATGCGGCGGATGTTGCCGGTCAGCAGGTGCCCGAAATCAAAACCGTCGCCGATGCCGCTGGGGTCGTTGACCTTGACGCCGTCGATCAACACCAAAGTCTGCGTCGTTTCCGCCCCGCGAATCGAGATGCCCGCGACCGATCCGGTGCTGCCGGTGCGGTTGAAGCGGATGCCGGGGGTGGTCGCGAGCAGGTCGACGACGTCGGTCGTCTGGCGTGTCTCGATCGTTTCGGCGTCGATCACGGTGATCGCCTGGCCGACCTCGTCCTTCGACTGTTCGATGCCCGATGCGGTGACGACGATGTCGTCTGAACGGATATTGTCCTGCGCGGCGACAGGCGTCGCGGCGACAAGCGCGAGAAGAGAAATGCTCGAATATTTCAACATGGGAGACCCCCGCACGCCGGCAACGAAGGCGGAGCCTGCCGACACGCACGCGCGATCGACCGATGCCCGTGTCGCAAGCGGCGTAAAAGCCTGCGCCCCGGCACCGAAGCGGTTCCACCGCTTGGTCGTCGCTCGACGGAATTCTCCGTGCCGTGGCCATTCCCTGGACCCGGGCATTGAGCGACCCACGCCGGCAGGTCTCCTGGCTCGCGGGTCAAGGCTTGATGCACGCCTTCCCGGGTTATCCCAGTGGCTGTCCGGACGTTGGACCCGAACGGTGCATCGCGCTCGCCGCTTACAGTTGCAGGGACAGCCTCGGTTGCGGTGTGCCTTCCGGCGCACCCACCGCGTTCCCTATTAAGCCCTTTCGGGCACCGGCGCGATCATGCGCAGGGCAAGCCCCGCACGCGCCGCCCATAGCGCAATGCGGGGCGGGTGCAATGGGGATTTGCGTTCACGCTCCTCCCCATGGCTTCGCCACAGGGAGGATATTCAGACCACCCGCTCCACCACCATCGCCGCGCCGACCCCCATCGCCCCGGTCAGCACGACCAGCCCGTAGCGGCCCCCGCACGCATCGAGCGCGTCGAGCAGGGTCGAGGTCAGGATCGCGCCGCTGGCGCCCATCGGATGTCCCTTCGCCAGATGCCCGCCGCTGACATTGACCCGCGCCGGATCGACATCGCGGTCGCGCAGGAATTTCGCGATCGTGACGGCGAACGCTTCCATAAACTCGATCCGGTCGATTTCGCCGAGCGTCAGCGCGGTGCGCGCCAGCGCCTTGTCCATCGCGGCAAAACCCGCGGTGAGCGATGCGACGGGATCGCCGCCGCTTTCGGCAAATGCGACCACGCGCGCGCGGGGATGGGGGGCAAGCCCGGCGGCACCCACCAGTGCCAGCCCGGCGCCGTCACAGATCGGCGGAGCGTGGGCGATGGCGTGGAGCGGCGCGAAGGTCGCGCCTTCGAGCGCGCCCGCATATTGCTGCTGCAATTCTCCAAACGCCGGCGGCGCGGCGGCGAGCGATTCTGCGGTCGTTTGCGGGCGGATACACTCTTCGCCGCTGAGCGGCCCGGTGGCGATACGCGACTGTTGAAGTGCGGCGTCGGTGTCGGTGGCGGACGCCTTTTGCTGCGAGGCGAGGGCTACGGCGTCGAGATCGGCGCGCGTGAGCCCCTCGGCGTTGGCCAGCCGGTCGGCGGCGAGAACGGGCGGTACAAAGCGTGCGCGCGGCGGCAGTTCATCATTCTTATAAAAGGCGGCACGGTCGCTCAGAAAGGGTGTGCCGCTCATCGACTCGACGCCGCCAGCAAGGATGCAATTGGCTTCGCCGCTGGCAACCTTGGCGACCGCCTGACCGATCGCCGACAGGCCGGAGGCGCAATAGTTGTTGATGCTGTGCGTCGCCGTCGTGTCGGGCAGTTCCGCATGGAGTTTCGCCAGCATCGCCATATGCCCGCCCTGCGCGCCGCTTTGCGTGACGCAGCCGAGCAGCAGCGCGTCGGGAACAAAATCGCCGCATCGCGCCGTGAGCGCTGCCGCTTGCTGGCGCACCAGTTCCTGTGGACTCAGTCCGGCAAGCCCCCCGTCGGGCCGCGCCTTGCCGCGCGGGGTGCGCACGGCGTCGTACAGATAAACGTCGGCCAAATCAGGTGCCGACGACGAAGCTGACTGCGGTCGTCGCGCTGCCGCCGACGTTGAAAGTTGCGAAGTTGCAGGCCCCTTCCACCTGATAATCGCCGGCATTTCCGGTGACTTGGCGCCAGCTGTCGAGCAGCATTCGGACCCCTGTGGCACCTACGGGATGTCCCAGCCCGATCAGCCCGCCCGACGGGTTCACCGGCAACTTCCCGCCGAGCGCAATCGTCCCGTCCTCGACCGCGCGCCAGCTTTCGCCGGGTTTGGTGATGCAGAAATGGTCGATCGCCATATATTCGGTGATCGAAAAGCAATCATGCACCTCGACCCCGTCGCACGCATAGATGTCGGGCATCTCGGCGCGGCGCAGCGCATCCATCATCGCTTTCCGAACGCTTGGAAAAACAAATTCTTGACCACGACTGTTCGCAACCTTTGTCGAATAAAGCAGCGGTGCGGTGGCATGACCCCAGCCCTTGATGCGCGGGATGCTCTCAAGCGGGATACCGCGTCGTTTTGCATAGGCTTCGGTGACTTCGCGCGAGGCGAGGAAGATCGCGGCGGCGCCGTCGGTGACTTGCCCGCAATCTGACTTGCGCAGGCTCCCTTCGATCAGCGGATTGACCTCGTCATTCTCGCCGAGATGATCGTCGGTCACCGCCCAGCCGCGCGTCTGCGAATTGGGGTTTTTCTTGGCGTTGGCGAAGTTGTTGGCGGAGATCGCGCGCAGATGCGCGCGATCGAGCCCGAAGCGCTCGTCATATTCCTCGGCCACACGCGCGAACATATATGGCCACAGGTAACGCGCCTCCTGCCCCTCACGCCCCGCCCAGGCGGCGGCGCCGAGATATTCCGCGGCGCGCTGGCCGGGGACGTTGCGCATCAGTTCGATCCCGAGCACCAGCGCGAGGCCGTAGCGTTCGGCCTCGATCTCGGCTGCGGCGGCGAGGATCGCGATGCTGCCCGAGGCGCAGGCTGCTTCGTGGCGCGACGCCGGGACGCCTGCAAGGTCGGGGTGGACATGGCCGAAGAAGCCGCCGAGCTGGCCTTGCCCCGCGAACAATTCGCCGACAAAATTGCCGACATGTGCGGTTTCGACCTCTTTGGGTTCGATGCCGGTTGCGACGAACGCCGCCTCGGCAACGTCGCGGAACAGCTCGAACAGCCCGCCGCCCTCGCGTTCGAGGTTGCGCGAAAAGTCGGTCTGCGCGCCGCCGAGGATGAAGACGTCTTTCGCCATGTCAGGCTTCCTTTTCCAGTGTGGCGAGCGCCATTTCGCGCACTTCGCTGCGCATCACCTTGTTGGTGACGTTGCGCGGCAGCGCGTCGAAGCGGAAGAGGCGTTCGGGCAGTTTGAACACCGCGAGATCCTTTTCGCGCAGATAGTCAGTCACGTCGGACAGGCTGACGTCGTCGGCGCCGCGCGGGACATAGGCGAGGCCGATGCGCTCGCCCATCGTCGGGTCGGGAAGCGAAAAGACGCAGGCCTCGGCAAGCAGCGGATGCCCGCCGAGCAACTGGTCGATCTCCTCGGGCGAGATATTCACCCCGCCGCGGATGATCAGATCCTTGCAGCGCCCGACGAAGCGATAGAAGTCGCCGCCCTCGGCAATCGCGAACAGGTCGCCGGTGCGGAACCAGCCGTCGTCGGTGAAGGCTTCGGCGGTGCGATCGGGGGCGTTGTGATAGCCTTCGAACAGCGACGGGCCGCGGATCTGCAATTCACCCGATACGCCGTCCATCTCGATCGGTTCACCGCCGCCCGGCGGGACCAGGCGGCTTTCGATGTTCGCGGCGCGGCCCTCGCCATAGGGTGGGGGATATCGCCCGCGGCGCGGGAACAGGCTGGCGCGCTTGTCGGGGTCGGGCATGTCGCCTTCGCCGGTGATGAAGCTCATCCCCTCGTTCGACCCGAACACGTTGACGATGATGATGCCGAGCTTTTCCTGAAAGCCGCGCACCATGGCGGGCGCGAGCGGTGCGGAGCCAGAGGCGATGACGCGCAGACTGGAGAGGTCGACCGAGGCGAGCAGCGCCTCGTTCTGCAACAGCATGTTGAGCACCGCGGGCGGCGCGATCGTCAGGCTCGGTCGCTCGGTGGCGATCTGCTTGAGATAAATGCCCGGGTCGAAGGGGTGGTGCAGCACCATCGTGCCCGCGCTGGTCAGCCAGCACATCGTGATGCCGCCGATGCTCGCCATGTTGATGAGCGGGAAGGGGTTGAGCAGCACGTCGCCGGGGCCGACCTTCATCGCCTCGTAACCCGCGGCGGCGAC
>JAHCKJ010000055.1 GCA_026125835.1 Sphingopyxis sp. | reverse complement strand
GAAGGCAATGTCCCGCACCGCCCCGCCCGCCCCGACAAGGTCGAAGGCGGCAAGCGTTTTGAACTGGTTAGCGAATATCGGCCCGCGGGCGACCAGCCCACCGCGATCAAGGAACTGGTCGAAACCGCGCGCGCGGGCGAGCGCGACCAGGTGCTGCTCGGCGTTACCGGATCGGGCAAGACCTTCACCATGGCCAAGGTCATCGACGAGCTCCAGCGCCCGGCGCTGATCCTCGCCCCGAACAAGATCCTCGCGGCGCAGCTCTACGGCGAGTTCAAGAGTTTCTTTCCGAACAATGCGGTCGAATATTTCGTCAGCTATTACGACTATTACCAGCCCGAGGCCTATGTGCCGCGGTCGGATACGTACATCGAGAAAGAAAGCTCGGTGAACGAGGCGATCGACCGGATGCGCCATTCGGCGACGCGCGCGCTGCTCGAACGCGACGACGTCATCATCGTCGCGTCGGTAAGCTGCCTCTATGGCATCGGCTCGGTCGAAACCTATTCGGCGATGATCTTCGACCTGAAAAAAGGCCAGGTCGCCGACAGCCGCGAGATCATCCGCAAGCTCGTCGCGCTGCAATACAAGCGCAACGACCAGGCGTTCGCGCGCGGCAATTTCCGCGTGCGCGGCGACAGCCTCGAAATCTTCCCCTCGCACTATGAGGATATGGCGTGGCGCGTCAGCTTCTTCGGCGACGAGATCGAGGAGATCACCGAGTTCGACCCGCTGACCGGCAAGAAGATCGCGAGCCTCAACAGCATCCGAATTTATGCCAACAGCCATTATGTCACGCCCGGCCCGACGCTGAAACAGGCGACCGAAGCGATCCGCCACGAACTCGCCGAGCGGCTGAAGGAACTCGAAGCCGAAGGCCGCCTGCTCGAAGCGCAGCGGCTCGAACAGCGCACCAATTTCGACCTCGAAATGATCGCCGCCACCGGCAGCTGCGCCGGCATCGAAAATTACAGCCGCTTCCTCACCGGCCGCCTCCCCGGCGAGCCGCCGCCGACCTTGTTCGAATATCTCCCCGACAATGCCCTGCTCTTCGTCGACGAAAGCCACCAGACGATCCCGCAGATCGGCGCGATGTCGAAGGGCGACCACCGCCGCAAGATCACCCTCGCCGAATATGGCTTCCGCCTCCCGTCGTGCATCGACAACCGCCCGCTGCGCTTCGCCGAATGGGACATGATGCGCCCGCAGACGGTCAGCGTGTCGGCGACGCCCGGCACCTGGGAGATGGAGCGCACGCAGGGCGTCTTCGCCGAACAGGTGATCCGCCCCACCGGCCTGATCGACCCGCCGGTCGAGATCAAGCCGGTCGAGGAACAGGTCGACGACCTGATCGCCGAGGCGAAAAAGACCGCCGCGGCGGGATACCGCACACTGGTAACGACGCTGACCAAGCGGATGGCCGAGGATTTGACCGAATTTCTCCACGAAGCGGGATTGAAGGTCCGCTACATGCACTCGGACGTTGAAACGCTCGAACGCATCGAGATTATCCGCGACCTGCGGCTCGGGGTGTTCGACGTGCTCGTCGGCATCAACCTGCTGCGCGAAGGGCTCGACATTCCCGAATGCGGGCTCGTCGCGATCCTCGACGCCGACAAGGAAGGCTTCCTGCGCAGCGAAACCAGCCTCGTCCAGACGATCGGCCGCGCCGCGCGCAACGTCGACGGCCGCGTCATCCTCTACGCCGACCGCATCACCGGCAGCATGGAACGCGCGATGCGCGAAACCGACCGCCGCCGCGAAAAGCAGCAGGCGTATAACGAAGCCCACGGCATCACCCCGACGACGATCAAGCGCAACATCGGCGACATCATCGCGCATGTCGCGTCGAAGGACGGTGTCGTCATCGACATCGGCGACGACAAGCCCGCGCACATGGTCGGCCACAACCTCCGCGCCTATATCCAGGAACTCGAAAAAAAGATGCGCGACGCCGCCGCGGACCTGGAATTCGAAGAAGCCGGCCGCCTCCGCGACGAAATCCGCAAGCTGGAGGCCGACGAACTGGGATTGCCCCCCGACCAACAGGTCGCGCCGCGCGTGGGGCGGAGCAACGAGGGCAAGCCGGGGACGCGCAAAGGGCGGTTCGGGAAGCAGAGCAAGACGAAGTGGGGGCGGTAGCCGCCTATCTATCAATGTGAAATATCACATTGACATTTTATCATCATGATGCCATCCCCGTGCAATCGGATAGCGCGGAGCATTTGCCATGAGCGGTCGAACCAAAGCTGATTTTCTGGAATTTTTGGACTGGCTAGGGTCAAAGGGGTTGATCCCCCGAAATACGGCTCAAGCAAGGAAGGCTGTTGCCAACAAAGTCCTCGCCGCCCTTGAGGAAGACGAACTTTCAGACATTACTGCGCTTAATATCGACGATGTGATGCTTCGTTTCACCAACAAATTTGGCAAAAAATACACCCCAGAAAGCCAGCGAACCTATCGAAGCCGCTTTGAAACTTCGGTAGCCGATTTTACTGCCTATTGTGAAAACCCGGTCGGTTTTCGCCCCTTGGGGCGTCCGCAAATCAAACGCCCTCCGTCAGAGCAACAAAATGGGGAAAAGAAAAAACTAGCCCCGCGCAAGCCCGCTGCGAAATCGCCCGCTCCCCAAGATCACTTGGCGGACGGCGAACCCTCCGGTTCGGGAAATGTCATTCCCATCCAAATTCGCCAGAATCTGACTGTTCGAATTGGACCTGTGCCCTTCGATCTTACAAAAAGCGAAGCTACGAAAATCGCCAACATCATTTTGGCACACGCGATGCCCACGGACTGAGCAACTAGATGCCTGATGATCTTGACAAACCTGAGAATGTCCTCTATAAAGGACAATCTTACCAGCTGGCGGAAACCACCGAATTCGCCCGTTGGTTCGGTTCGTTGCGGGACGTTCGCGCGGTTGCCAAAATCGCCGATCGCCTGAAACGCGCGTCGAACGGCAATTTCGGAGACCATAAGTCCGTCAAGGGCGGCGTCTTCGAAATGCGGATCGACTATGGACCGGGCTATCGGGTTTATTTCTTCCGGCGCGGCAAGGAGCTTGTCATTCTGCTTTGCGGTGGTGACAAGCGCAGTCAGGATGACGATGTCGCCCGCGCCAAGCGGTTGAAGGAAGAGATTGAAGGCCGTGACGGAGCTACGACCCTTTGACGCAGCAACCTACCTCGCGACCGAGGAGCATATCCTCTATTATCTCGAAGCGGCGATGGAAGGGAATGATCCGAAACATATCGCCAGCGCGCTCGGTGACGTCGCCCGCTCGAAAGGCATGAGCGAGATCGCCCGCAAGACTGGCCTCGGTCGTCAGGCGCTTTACAATGCCCTGTCGGAAAACGGCAATCCGACATTGGAAACACTCATGGCCGTTCTCGACGCCCTCGGCCTCGAATTATCGGTGCAGCCCAAGAAGGCCGCCTGACCCCTTCGACCAAAACCCCGCTACACCCGACCAGCACCCTTGCCCCCTCCCCGCGCGCGGCTTAGCGTCCGCGCTTCAGAACGGGGAGACAAGTTGATGAAATCGGGTCTATCGCTGATCGCGCTGGCGCTTGCCGCCGCGGTTCCTGCCATCGTCCATGCCCAGGACCAGAATGACAAGGCGAAGGCCGAAAAGCCCGCCGACTACGAACCGCAAATCCGCACCACCAAGCTCAGCGGCACCTTCGGCGGCCAGCGGGTCAACTATGCCGCGACGATCGGCGAGACGATCATCAGGAACAAGGACGGCGTCGCCGAAGTCGCGGTCGTCACCACCTCCTATGTCAAGGAACCGCGTGACCCGAGCCGCCCCGTGACCTTCCTGTTCAACGGCGGCCCCGGTTCGGGCACCGTCTGGCTGATGATGGGCGCGTTCGGGCCGAAGCGGGTGGCGATCCCCGGCACCGGTGTCGATGACGGCGCCCCGCCCTACCCCATCGTCGACAATCCCGACGCGCTGATGGACGTCACCGACGTCGTGTTCATCGACCCGCCGGGCACCGGTTTCTCGCACCTGATCGGCAAGGCGAAGCCCGAGGACTATTACGGCGTCACGCAGGATGCCAAGCTGGTCGCCGAGGTAATCCGCCGCTGGCTGGGCGACAACGGCCGCTGGAACAGCCCCAAATATCTTGGCGGCGAAAGCTATGGCACGACGCGCACCGCCGCGGTTGCGCACCAGTTGATGAATGCGACCTATAATGACGTCGCTTTCAACGGACTGATCCTGATTTCGACCGTGCTCGATTTTGCGGCGGGCGCCGACACGCCGGGCAACGAACTGTCGCCCGTCACCAACCTGCCCTCGATGGCAGTCACCGCGCTCTATCACGGCAAGGCGAGCGCCGCGTCGGTCGAGGCTTTTGCCGAGGAAGCGCGGCAATGGGCGA
Source organism: Sphingopyxis sp. (assembly GCA_026125835.1). Classification (GTDB taxonomy): domain Bacteria; phylum Pseudomonadota; class Alphaproteobacteria; order Sphingomonadales; family Sphingomonadaceae; genus Sphingopyxis. Next base: position 6,117 of record JAHCKJ010000055.1, on the reverse strand, counting down.
TCGGCCCCTATGCGACCGCGCTGCTGAAAGGGCAGAAATTGCAGGGCGACGAACGCGCCGCGATCCGCCGCGAACTCGCGCGCTTCACCGGCCTCTCCGAAACCTATCTCGAGCAGGCGGACCTGCGCGTCACGCCCGCGCGCTTCTACAAGGAATTGCTGCGCGACCGCGGCCTGACCGTCGGGCGCCTCGACAGCCGCTATACGGGTAAGGATTACGACAGCGCCGGGGAAACACCCGACAACGACCCCAGCTTCTATGGCATCGACGCGAGTTATACCGCGGCGATCAACAGCTGGCTGCGCGACGGGCTGGGGTTCAAGACTACCCTCGAATATCAGTCGATCGGCCGCATCGGCGGGCAATGGGACTGGCGCATCGGCGGCCGCGACGCGAACGCCTATCTGAACGTCACGCCGTACATCGGGCAGGCGATGCGCGAGAATAGCGGGCTGCGCGTGCTCGTCGCGCAGGGCTGGTATGACTTCGCGACGCCCTTTTTCGCCGCCGAATATGCGCTGTCGCGCACCGGCATACCGCAGGATCGCATCACCTACACCTATTATGGCGCGGGCCACATGATGTACATCCGCGACGACGACCGGCGGAAACTGTCGGAGGATGTGCGGGCGTTTATCCGGGCGCGGTAGGAAGCCTGCCTTACCACTATCATCATCCCGGCGAAGGCCGGGATGATGAGTGAGGGGAGGTCGGGAAACCACCCCAAAAGCCGCTTCACTACCGCAACACCCCCTTCGCCGCCTGCGCCCGCGCGTATAGAAACAGCGCGATCAGGATGACCCAGATCACCGCGGTAAAGATCATCGGAAACGTCCCGAACATCCGCTCCAGATCGCCATAGTGCATCCCGAACTGATAGATGCAGCTGATCGCCAGCCCGACGATCGACAATAGAAATGCCGTCACCGCGTGGCGGCTGCGCATGAGCAACAGCACCGACCCCAGTACCGATCCCCACACGCCCAGCGCCCAGCCGACATTGGCCCACAAGGGGAAGCTGTAGAAATAGGCCTGCTGTTCGGCGGTGAAAGCCGCCATATATTCGGGATTTCTCAGCTTGGTCATCGTGTAATCGACCGCCCCGAAGGCGTTCCACAGCAGCGAAACGACCGCCACCGCCCACAGATGGACCGGCGTTTTTCCAGCTTCGGTCATAATCATCTCCCTCCCCGGAAAGACTGCAACGAACAATCCGCCTTTGCCCCTCAGCAACCGCGGTGCGCTAACGATATAACACACTGGCGGCGCCACCGAAACAAAGATGTCGCGGCGACCTGCCAAGGCGCTTGGCAAGCCGCGCTGAGATCGCGATAGGCGCATCATGTGCGTCGTCGCCCTTGCCCATCGCGTCCACCCCGACTGGCCGCTGATCCTGATCGGCAACCGCGACGAGTTTCACGCCCGTCCAGCTGCACCGCTTGGCACATGGGAGGATGCCGGCGGCATTGTTGCCGGCCGCGACTTGCAGGCAGGCGGGACATGGCTCGGCGTCCACGCTCCCAGCGGCCGCGCGGTTGTTGTGACCAATGTGCGCGGCGCGATGCCCGATCCGGCAAAGGAATCGCGCGGCGCGCTCGTCACCGACATGCTGCGCGGCGACGGCCGCTTCGCCGATCCGGTCGCGGCCGATCTCGACCGTTTCAACGCCTTCAACCTGTTTGTGATTGGCGCCGGTGGCGCGCGCCTTTTCACCAATCGACCGCAGCCGCAGATCGTCGCGCTCGCCCCCGGCGTCCACGCGCTCGCCAACGAGCCCGTCGACGCCCCCTGCCCGCGTGCCGAGCGCCTCCGCACCGCGCTCGCGGCGGTCGTTGCGGCGGGCAGCAATCCCGAACGCCTGCTCGACACGCTGACGGCCGATGACGACCCGGCGCTGTTCCTGCGCGGCGATGTTTACGGGACGCGCGCCTCGACCCTCGTCACGATCGCCGCCGACGGCCGCGTGCGAATGGCCGAGCGCCGATATGAAAAGGGCGGCCGTCCCGGTGGGACGACCGCCCTCGAATTTCCTGTCGGCTGACGCCGGACCAGCGCTATTTCGGTGCCAGCACCATCAGCATCTGCCGACCTTCGGTGCGCGGATGCGCCTCGACCTTCGCGATCTCGGCGGTCATTTCGGCGACGCGCTGGAGCACATTCAGGCCAAGCTGGGTGTGGCTCATTTCGCGGCCGCGGAAACGCATCGTCATCTTGACCTTGTCGCCTTCGCCCAGAAAGTCGAAAACCTTGCGCATCTTCACATCGAAATCATGATCGTCGATATTCGGACGCATCTTGATCTCTTTGATTTCCTGCGTCTTCTGGCTCTTGCGCGCCAGGTTGGCCTTTTTCTGGGCCTCATATTTGAACTTGCCGACGTCCAGGAATTTGCACACCGGCGGGTCGGCGTTGGGGGACACTTCGACCAGGTCGAGTCCGACTTCGGCGGCTTGTTCGATCGCTTCGGCGGTCAGCATTACGCCCAGATTTTCGCCTTCCTCGTCGATCACGCGGACCTTCGGAGAGGCGATGAATTCATTGTATCGCGGGCCATTCTTGGGCGGCGTGCGCTCCATCGGGCGGCGGGTCGTGGGCGGTGGTATAGCTGTATCTCCTGATCGTTAACGGGCGTCGCGCGGAATCGGTACGATCGGCGCGCACCATGTCCATATAGTGAACACAGCCGCGCCGTAAAGGCTGCGCGTCACATCCTTGCAATGCTTTTCGGCCCAACTGTGGCGGTCAGGCCACGCCCGTCACCATTTGGTCGGCGCGGGATCGACGACGCGGAAGCCGCCCGCGCCAATCTCGCTCACCTCGAGCGCGCGCTGCGCGATACCGCGATTGTTGAAGCGGAAAATGCCGTCGATGCCGCCAAACCCGTCGGCTGCCATCAGCTTGTTGACCGGAAAGGCCGTACCCGGTTTCCAGTCGCGCGAAATACGCACCGTGAGCAGCACCGAGTCATAGCCCAGGCTGGCAAGCCGGTACGGCGCCTTGCCGAACCGGGTGCGATATTTGGTCGCCAGCTGGCCATAAAGGCCGTCCGAAACGCTGGCGAACCACGATCCCCGCATCACCGCGCTGCCGCCGAGCGATGCGTCGGTGTTCCAAAGCTCGGTCCCGAGTATCTGCCGCGGCCCGCTGCCCTTCACGATCGGCACCGCGCGGATCGCGTTGCCACCGCTGTCGGCGATCAGCACCGCATCGATCGCGCCCGCGTTGGCGATCCGCCGCGCCGCGCCGGTCAGCGCGGTCGCGCTGCGGTCGTAGGATTCGACGGCAACGAGCGTGCCGCCCGCCTCCGCGACTGCGGCGCGGAATGCCGCCGCCGACCGGTCGCCATAGACATTTTTCGGCACCAGCGCGCCGAAGCGCTGGTGGCCCTTGCCGCGCGCGAAGGCGACGACGCGCTCGACCGACTGGCCGGGGACAAAGCCCATGATGAACACGCCGTTGCCCGCAACGCCGCTGTCGTTCGAGAAGCTGAGCACCGGCACTTTGGCGTCGCGCGCGATCGGCGCCACCGCCGTCACATCTTCGCTCAGCAGCGGGCCGAGGATCAGCTTGTTGCCGTCGGCGACCGCCTGCCGCGCCGCCGCGGCGGCGCCCAGCGCGGTGTCATAGGTGGTGATCCGGACGCGCTCGGTGCGCGAATCGAGCAAGGCCAGCGTCGTCGCATTGGCGATCGCGGTGCCGACGTCGGCGTTGGCGCCGGTCTGCGGCACCAGCAGCGCGACGCGGTGGCGGTCGGGGTCGGTGGGCAGGCCGGGGCCGACATTGTCGGTGGGGGTTTCGGGCGGCGGCGGCGTCGCCGGACCATTGCCTTTCGGCACGACCTGACAGGCGCCGAGCAGACCCGCCATCGCCACGATGCCCAGCCCGCGCAACATTTGTCGGCGCGGCGGCGCATTATTTTGGCGTGTAGGGGCAGTTTCTGCCATTTTCGGTGCCATGCCAGATTCGACCATCTCAAATTCTCCCTTGCCCGGTCTCTATATCGTCGCGACCCCCATCGGCAACCTCGGCGACATCAGCGCGCGCGCCGCGCGGTGCTGGGATCGCCGACTGATCCTGGCGGAGGATACCCGCGTCACCGCAAAGCTGCTTTCACATCTGGGCCTTCGCGTGCCGATGACCCCCTATCATGACCATAGCGACGAACGGACGCGCGCGGCGCTGATCAGCCGCATGGCCGATGAAATTGTCGTTTTGGTGTCGGACGCCGGCACCCCGCTGACTGGATCCGGAACTGCAAGCTGGTGCGCGACGCCCGCGCGGCGGGGCGTGTACCACCCTGCCCGGCCCGTGCGCCGCGATCGCCGCGATCACCCTGTCGGGATTGCCGAGCGACCGCTTCCTGTTCGCGGGCTTCCTGCCGAACAAGGCCAAGGCGCGCGCCGACACAATTGCCGAATTTTCCGCGCTGCGCGCCACGCTAGTTTTCTATGAAAGTGGCCCGCGCCTCGCCGCCGCCCTCGCCGCGCTCGCCGAGGGACTGGGCGACCGCGAGGCCGCGGTGGCGCGCGAGATCCAGCAAGCTGTACGAGGAATGCGTCACGGCACGCTAGGTAGGAAGCTCGCCGCGCGCCCGTTATGCCGACGCGCCGCCAGAGGCGAGATCGTCATCGTCGTCGCCCCGCCCGGCGAAGCGGCCCCCGAAGCGGCCGATGACGCGACACTCGCCGCGGCGCTGCGCGAGGCGATGGCCGACAAACCCGTCGCGCAGGCCGCGAAAGCGGTCGCCAAGCGCTTCGGGCTCGATCGGCGCGACCATGCCCGCGCGCTCGCGCTGAAGGATCACCGGGTTGAAGCGCGCCGCCGCCGAAGCGCGCGGTGCCGAGGCCGAGCCGCGCGGCTGGTGGGCTGCGTCTTGGCTGGCATCCTGGGTGAGCGATTACGCGTCGCCGCGGGCGGGTCGATCTGGTCGCGCGGCGCGGGCATCGTCGCCTTCATCGGGCGGGTAAATGAAAGCGAACGTCCCGAAGACCTCGATCTTGCGATCGACCAATATCGCCTGCGCCGCGTCGCCGCAGCCGCGGAAATGCTCGCGGCCATCTGATCACGACCAAGGCGAACGACCGCGTCCGGATCTTCCCCTGGGGCGACACGAAGAGCGCCGGGGTCGATGTGACGCTGCGTTTCTGAATATCTTTCAACCCCTCCCCTTCAGGGGAGGGGCAGCGAGACTTGGCGGCTTGCCGCCTAGTCGCAGCGGGGTGGGCCAAGCGGCCTCGCGTCAGGCCGACAGCCCCACCCCAACCCCTCCCCTGAAGCGGAGGGGCTTGAGAAGGATAGACGAATGACCCTGCGCGCCGCCGTGCAAATGGACCCGATGGACAATATCAACATCGCGGGCGACAGCAGTTTCCACCTGATGCTGAAAGCGCTCGAACGCGGGTACACCCTCTATCATTACGACGTGCGCGGCCTGACGTGGGAGGCCGGGCGGCTGACGACCAAGGCGCACCGCGTGCTCGACGTGAAACGCGAGGCCGGCGATCACTACCGCTTCGGCGACGAAGTCACCCTCGACCTTGGCCGCGATGTCGATGTCGTGCTGATGCGGCAGGATCCGCCCTTTGATCTTGGCTATCTCACCGGCACCTGGCTGCTCGAACGCATCGCGGGTGAAACCCTGGTGGTCAACGACCCTGTCTCGGTGCGCAACGCGCCCGAAAAGGTGTTCGTGCTCGACTATGCCGAATATATGCCGCCGACGATGGTCACGCGCGACCTCGACGCGGTGAAGGACTTTCAAGCGCGCCACGGCGCGGTCGTGATCAAGCCGCTGCATGGCAACGGCGGCAAGGCGGTGTTCAGGATCGACGCCGACGGCAGCAACCTCGGCGCGCTCGTCGAATTGTTCGGACAGGTGTGGCCCGAACCCTTCATGGTCCAGCAGTTCCTGCCCAGCGTGCGTGAGGGCGACAAGCGCATCGTCCTCGTCGACGGCGAGGTCGCGGGCGCGATCAACCGCAAGCCCGGCGAGGGCGAATTCCGCTCGAACCTCGCGGTCGGCGGCTATGCCGAGGCGGCCGAGCTGACCCCGCGCGAACAGGAAATCTGCGCCGCGCTCGGTCCTGCGCTCAAGGACCGCGGACTGATCTTCGTCGG
>JAHCKJ010000054.1 GCA_026125835.1 Sphingopyxis sp. | reverse complement strand
GCCGTCGAGGGTGACATGACTTGCAAGGCTGGAATCGACGAGGCGGCGCGGGTCGGCGGTGACGCCTTTCGCATCCTTCGGCACCGCGAACAGGGTGATCCCGCCGTCGGTCCTGGCCGCGACGATGCTCATGTCGGCGACATGGCCGTGGAGGACGAAGCTTTTCTTGCCGTCGAGACGGAAGCCGTTGCCGGCGCGCGTCGCGGTCGTGGCGATACGATCGGGGCGATGCTTGGCGCCTTCGTCAATCGCGAGTGCAATGATCGCCTCGCCGCTAGCGATCGCGGGGAGCCAGCGGCCCGCCTGCGTGCCGCCCGCCTTGGCCAGCGCAGCGACCGCGCCGACGCTGGTCGACAGGAAGGGCGACGGGGTCAGGTTGCGGCCGATTTCCTCGAGCACGATGCCCGCTTCCATATGCCCCATGCCGAGCCCGCCGTGCGCCTCGGGCACCAGCATCCCCGGCAGCCCCATTTCGGTGAACTGCGCCCAAAGGCCGCGCGAGAAGCCGGTCGCGTCGGCGGTATCGCGCAGCTTGCGCAGGTGCGACACCGGCGCCTGTTCGGCGACAAAGGGCGCGACGCTGTCCTTGAGCATCGCCTGGTCGTCATTGTGGTACAAGGGCATGGGTCAGGCTCCGGGCAGGTCGAGAATACGCTTGGCGATGACGTTGAGCATGACTTCGCTCGTCCCGCCCTCGATTGAATTGGCCTTGGTGCGCAGCCAGCCGCGCGCCCTTGCGCCGCCCTTGGTTTCTTCGCTGTCCCATTCGAGCGCTTCGCTGCCGCCGCCCGACATGACGAGTTCGTGGCGCCGCTTGTTGAGTTCGGTGCCGACATATTTCATCATGTTCGAGCTCGCCGGATGCGCGCGGCCGGTCTTCCACATATCCATGAACCGCTCGCCCATCGCGCGATAGGCAAAGACGTCGGTGTCGAACGCCGCCATTTCGGCGCGCAGGATCGGGTCGTCGAGTTCGCCCGCGGCGTTCTTGCCGAACGCCTTGGCAAAGGCGCCGCCGATGCTGACCATGTCGCCGCCCGCGCCGCCGCCCGAAATCATCTCGCGTTCGTGGCCGAGCAGATATTTGGCGACGTCCCAGCCGCGGTTCACCTCGCCGACGAACTGGTCCTTCGGCACCTTCACATCGTCGAAGAAGGTTTCGCAGAAGGGCGAGTTGCCCGAAATCAGCAGGATCGGCTTGGTGGTGACGCCGGGGCTCTCCATGTCGAAGAGCATGAAGGTGATGCCCTGATATTTGTTCGTCTTGTCGGTGCGGACGAGGCAGAAGATCCAGTCGGCCTTGTCGGCGTAGCTCGTCCAGATCTTTGAACCGTTAACCACCCAATGGTCGCCCTTGTCCTCGCCGAAGGTTTGCAAGCTGACGAGGTCGCTGCCCGAACCGGGTTCCGAATAGCCCTGGCACCAGCGGATTTCGCCGCGCGCGATCGGGTTCAGATACTGGACCTTCTGCTCCTCGGTTCCGAATTGCAGCAGCGCGGGGCCAAGCATCCAGATGCCGAAGCTGTCGAGCGGCGAGCGCGCCTTGATGCGCTTCATTTCCTGCTTGAGGATTTTCGTCTGTTCGGGGGTGAGCCCGGCGCCGCCATAAGGTTTCGGCCAGTCGGGAACAGTATAGCCCTTTTGGGCGCAGGCATCGAGCCACGCCTTCTGGGCATCGTTCTTGAACTTGAAGTTGCGCCCGCCCCAGCAGATGTCATCCTCGTCGCGGATCGGCTCGCGCATTTCGGGGGGACAATTGGCTTCCAGCCATTCGCGCACCTCGGTGCGGAACGCGTCCAGTTCGCTCATCCTTTTGGCTCCTCTTCTGGCCGCAAACCTACGTCGGCTTCGCTACTTTACGCAAGCGTCAACTTGGGCGGGTCCACCTGCCGTTACGGCGCCGTAGCGTCCGACAGGCCAGCGTTGACGCGTCCCCTCTGGCGCCTAAGCTAAGTGGCAAAAGAAAACGGGAGCAGGATATGCGATTCGCAGGCAAGGTCGCCGTCGTCACCGGCGCGGCATCGGGTATCGGCAAGGCGGCGGTGCTGAAACTGGCGGGCGAAGGCGCGCATGTGTTTGCCGCCGACATCGACGAAGCGGGCGGGCGCGCGCTCGCCGAAGCATCGAACGGCAAGATCGATTTCGTCCGCTGCGACGTGACCCAGCCGTCGGACATCGAGGCGCTGATGAACGAGGCCGCGGCGAAGGCCGGCGGCATCGACATCGTCTTCAACAATGCCGCGGCGGGCGGCGACCGCGCGCCGATCGACGAGATCACCCCCGAAGGCTGGGACCGCACGATGGACCTGGTGCTGAAGTCGGTCGCGATGGGCATTCGTTATGCGGCGCCGCATATGAAGGGGCGGAAGGGCGCGAGCATCGTCAACACCGCAAGCGTCGCGGCGCTGGGCGCGGGTTATTCGCCGATCGCCTATGCCGTCGCCAAGGCGGGCGTGCTGCATCTTTCCAAGGTCGCGGCGACCGACCTCGCGCAGTATGGCATCCGCGTGAACGCAATCTGCCCCGGCTTCATCAACACCAACATCTTCACCGCGTCGCTCGACGTCCCCGGCGAGATGAAGGAACAGGCGAATGCAATCATCGCCGGAATGAGCGCGCAGGCGCAGCCCGTCGCGCGCGGCGGCCAGCCCGAGGATATCGCCAACGCGGTCGCTTACCTCGCGAGCGAGGAGTCGAGTTTCATGACCGGCACCCACCTGTTGGTCGACGGCGGGCTGACGATCGGCCAGCGCCACGCGTGGGACAAGGAAACGCCGGGCATGTTCGACGCGCTGGTCGCGATGGAGGAAGCGGCGAAAGCCGGAGCGGCGGCGTGAGCGCGTCGGCGGCGACCGCCGCCGTGCCGCCACCCGAAAAACTGCCCGTCCGGCTGAAGGTGATGCAGGGCCTCGGCAGCATCGCCTATGGGGTAAAAGACAACGGTTTTTCGACCTTTTTGCTGTTATTCTACAATCAGGTGATCGGGATCGATGCCGGAATCGTCGGGGCCGCCATCATGATGGCGCTCATCGCCGACGCATTCGTCGATCCGGTGATCGGCGAGCTGACCGACCGGACGCGGAGCCGCTGGGGCCGACGCCTGCCGTGGCTCTATATTGCGCCCGTCCCGCTTGCCATTGCCTGGATGCTGCTGTGGCATCCGCCCGCGATGAGCGACGCGATGACGGTCGCATGGCTGATCGGCTTTGCGATTATCGTCCGGTCGCTCGTATCATGCTGCGAGGTGCCGTCGGTGGCGATCGTCCCCGAACTGACCGCCGATTATGACGAGCGGACGATCGTGATGCGCTATCGTTTTCTGTTCGGCTGGGGCGGCGGATTGCTGATCCTGCTCCTCGCCTATGGCGTGTTTTTCGGCGGCGAAAAGGGGCTCGTCGATCCCGACGGCTATGGCCCCTATGCGCTGACCGGGGCGCTGATGATGCTGGGCGCGGTGATGATTTCGGCCGCGGGGCAGCATCGCCGCATCGCGGTGTCGAACCTGACCGACGTCAAGCCGGTGACAACATTGCGCCAGGTACTGCGCGAGATGCGCGACACATTGTCGAACCGCGCGTTTCTGTGGCTGATCTTTGCCGCGCTGTTCGGCTTCATCAATCAGGGTATCACCTTTTCGATGACCAATTATCTGCTCGGCTTTTTCTGGCAGCTCAACCAGATCGAGTTGATCGCCTATGTCTTTCTGCTGTTCGGATCGATGATCGCCGCCTTTCTGTTCGTGGCACCGCTGTCGGCCCGGCTCGGCAAGCGTGACGGCGCGATTGTGGCGGGGGCAATCGCGCTGCTGGTCAACAGCGGCATGTATTTCGCGTGGATCCAGGGCGTATTTCCCGGCCTGCCCGGCAAACCCAGCGTCGCGACAATGTTCGCGCTGGTGTTCGTCTCCAACAGCTTTTCGATCATGCTGATGATCCTGTCGTCGTCGATGATGGCCGACGTCGTCGAAGCGTCGCAGAGCGAAACCGGGCGGCGATCGGAAGGGCTGTTCTTTGCCGGTTATTTCTTCATGCAGAAATGCGCGACCGGGATCGGCATCTTTATCGCGGGACTGATCCTGTCGTTCGCGGCGTTTCCGGCGTCGGCAAAGCCCGGCGAGATCGACCGCATGATCCTGGGCGATCTGGCGCTCGGCTATGCGCTGGCGGTGCTGGTGATCGGCATATTGGGGCTGATCGTGATGCGGCGTTTTCCGATCTCGCGCGCTGATCACGAGGCACGACTGGCGCTGCTCGACGATACGGCGCGGGCGGAACCCAACGGAAGCGGGGCGCATCCGTAACGGAAAATGTCGGTGCGCGACCAAATGAGGTAATAATCGGCCCGCAGGGGTTGGCAAAGCAGGACGATTCGGTCCAAAGGCTTACGCGAACGTAAACGGAAAGGATGCTCAGATGGATTTCGACCTTACCGACCGGCAGGTCTATTGGCGCGACCGGGTGCGCGATTTCATCGAGCGCAAGGTGCGTCCCGCCGTCCCCACCTATAACGAGCAGGACAAGGCCGGCGACCGCTGGAAAGTCATCCAGGTCGTCGAGGATCTGAAGGCCGAGGCAAAGGCTGCGGGCATCTGGAACCTGTTCATGCCGCCGCGCAGCGGCGCGCACCACCATGTCGACGAGACGTTCGAGTTCGAGGGTCCGGGCCTCACCAACCTCGAATATGCGCTGTGCGCCGAAGAGATGGGCCGCATCGGCTTTGCCAGCGAAGTGTTCAACTGCTCGGCGCCCGACACCGGCAATATGGAGGTGTTCCACCGTTACGGGACGCGCGCCCAGAAGGAAAAATATCTCGGCCGGTTGATGAATGGCGAAATCCGATCGGCCTTTCTGATGACCGAACCCGCGGTCGCGTCGTCCGACGCGACCAATATCGAAACGCGCATCGAGCGCGACGGCGGCGATTATGTCATCAACGGCACCAAATGGTGGTCGTCGGGCGCGGGTGATCCGCGCTGCGAGGTCGCGATCGTGATGGGCAAGACCGACTTTGCCGCCAAGCGCCACGCGCAGCAGTCGATGGTGCTGATGCCGCTCGATGCGCCGGGGGTGACCATCAAGCGCCACCTGCCCGTGTTCGGTTATGACGATGCGCCGCACGGCCATATGGAAATCGAACTGAAGGATGTCCGCGTCAACGCCGAGGAAGCGATGCTGCTGGGCGAGGGCCGCGGGTTCGAGATCGCACAGGGGCGGCTTGGGCCGGGGCGCATCCATCACTGCATGCGCACGATCGGCGTCGCCGAGGAAGCGATCGAGAAGATGGCGAAACGGCTCCAGTCGCGCGTCGCGTTCGGCCGCAAGGTCGCCGAATACAGCATCTGGGAACATCGCCTGGCGCGCGCGCGCATCGACATTGAAATGACCCGCCTGCTGTGTTTGAAGGCCGCCGACATGATGGACAAGGTCGGCAACAAGTCGGCCGCCGCCGAGATTGCGATGATCAAGGTGCAGGCGCCGAACATGGCGCTGAAGATCATCGACGACGCGATCCAGGCGCATGGCGCGGCGGGCGTGTCGGAGGATTTCGGGCTGGCGAAAGCCTATGCGCATCAACGGACTTTGCGTCTGGCCGACGGTCCGGACGAGGTGCACGAACGCGCGATCGCCCGCATCGAGTTCGCCAAATATAGCGACGCCGCCGATCCCGGCTTTTCGTCGGGCGATGTCGGGGTTTCGCGTTAAGGAAAATCCCAAACCCGTTCGTGTCGAGCGAAGTCGAGACACGTTGGGACAGAACGGTTCTCGACTTCGCTCGAACCGAACGGAGATGGAAAATTGACCAAAGCCGCAATTCTGATCGAACCCGGCCAGCCGCTGTCGATCGAGGATGTCGTCGTTGCCGACTGCGGCCCGCACGAGGTGCGAATCCGCACCGCCGCCTGCGGGCTGTGCCATTCCGACCTGCATTTCATCGACGGCGCCTATCCGCATCCGCTGCCCGCGATCCCCGGCCATGAGGCGGCGGGGATCGTCGAGGCGGTCGGCAGCGAGGTGCGCACGGTGAAGGTCGGCGATGCGGTCGTCACCTGCCTTTCGGCTTTCTGCGGCCACTGCGAGTTCTGCGTCACCGGCCGCATGTCGCTGTGTATGGGCGGCGATACGCGGCGTGCCGCCGGATCGGCGCCGCGCATCACGCGCCCCGACGGGTCGCCGGTAAACCAGATGCTCAATCTCTCGGCTTTCTCGGAGACGATGCTGGTCCACGAACATGCGTGCGTCGCGATCGACCCCGACATGCCGCTCGACCGCGCCGCGGTGATCGGCTGCGCGGTGACCACCGGCGCGGGGACGATCTTCAACGCGTGCAAGGTGACCCCGGGCGAGACGGTCGCGGTGGTCGGCTGCGGCGGCGTCGGCCTCGCCACGATCAACGCGGCGAAGATCGCGGGCGCGGGGCGGATCATCGCCGCCGACCCGGTTCCCGAAAAGCGCGCACTGGCGATGAAGCTGGGCGCGACCGACGTCGTCGATGCGCTGGATGGTGATGCCGCCAAGCAGATCCTCGACATCTCGAAGGGCGGGGTCGATCACGCGATCGAAGCCGTCGGGCGTCCGGCCTCGGCGAACCTCGCGGTCGCATCGCTGCGCCGCGGCGGCACCGCGACGATTCTGGGCATGATGCCCTTGTCGGAGAAAGTCGGCCTTTCGGCGATGGACCTGCTGTCGGGCAAAAAGTTGCAGGGCGCGATCATGGGGGGCAACCGCTTCCCCGTCGACATCCCGCGCCTCGTCGACTTCTATCTGCGCGGGCTGCTCGACCTCGATTCGATCGTCGCCGAGACGATCCCGCTGGAGCGGATCAACGAAGGGTTCGACAAGATGAAGAAAGGCGACGCCGCACGGTCGGTGATCGTTTTCGATCAATGACGCTCGACGCGCAAAAGGCGTTCAGCGGTACCGTCGCGCCCGAAGGGGCGGATGTGCTCGACGAGGCGAAGCTCACCCAGTGGATGCAAGCGAATGTCGAGGGGTTCCAAGGCCCGCTGACGCAAAGCAAGTTCGCCGGCGGCCAGTCAAACCCAACCTACAAGATTTCGGCACCGTCGGGCAATTATGTGCTCCGCCGCAAGCCCTTTGGCCCGCTGCTCCCCTCCGCGCACGCGGTCGACCGCGAGTATAAGGTGCAGGCGGGGCTGCACAAAATGGGCTTTCCCGTCGCGCGCCAATATGGCCTCTGCACCGACGACAGCGTGGTCGGCAGCTGGTTTTATGTGATGGGCATGGTCGATGGGCAGACGCTCTGGGACGGGTCGATGCCCGGATCGACGCCGGAAAACCGCCGCGCCACCTATGAGGCGATGATCGACACGCTCGCCGCGCTGCACAAGGTCGATGTCGAAGCGGCAGGCCTGTCCGATTTCGGCAAGCCCGGCAATTATTTCGGGCGGCAGGTCGATCGCTGGACCAAGCAGTACAAGCTCGCCGAGACCGAGACGATGGACGAGATGGAGCGGCTGATCGCCTTTTTGCCCGCCACGCTCCCCGAACAGACGCGCACCAGCGTCGTCCACGGCGATTACCGCATCGACAATATGATCTATGCCAAGGACCGGCCCAAGGTTCTGGCGGTGCTCGACTGGGAACTGTCGACGCTCGGCGATCCGCTCGCCGATTTCACCTATGTCGCGATGGCGTGGGTCACCGAAAATGGCGGGCGTTCGGGGGTGATGGATCTCGATCGCGCCGCGCTCGATATTCCCGAACTCGACGAGATGGTCGAGCGTTATTGCGCCGCCACGGGGCGCGACGGCGTGCCCGACATGAACTGGTATTTCGCCTATAATTTCTTTCGCCTCGCGGGGATCATGCAGGGGATCAAGAAGCGCGTCATCGACGGCACCGCTTCTTCGGCCCATGCCAAGGCGATGTCGGAGCGCGTGCAGCCGCTGGCGGCGCGCGCGTGGGAATTTGCACGAAAGGCGGGGGCATGAGCCTGTTCGACATGACCGGCCAGGTCGCGCTGATCACCGGATCGTCGCGCGGCATCGGCAAGGCCACGGCAGAAGCGATGGCCGAACAGGGCGCGAAGGTCGTGATTTCGAGCCGCAAGCAGGATGCCTGCGATGCAACCGCGGCTGAGATCAATGCGAAGTTCGGCGACGGCACCGCGATTGCGGTCGCCGCCAATATCTCGTCGAAGGACGACCTCCAGAACCTCGTCAACGAGACGCGCGCCACGTTCGGCAAGGTCACCGCGCTCGTCTGCAACGCCGCGTCGAACCCCTATTACGGCCCCGGCCTTGGCATCAGCGACGAGCAGTTCCGCAAGATCATGGACAATAATATCCTGTCGAACCACTGGCTGATTTCGATGGTCGCGCCCGAAATGCTCGAACGCGGCGAGGGGTCGATCACGATCATCAGCTCGATCGGCGGGCTGAAAGGGTCGCCGGTCATCGGCGCTTACGGGATTTCGAAAGCCGCCGACATGCAGGTGGCGCGCAATTTTGCGGTCGAATTCGGCGCGCAAGGGGTCCGCGTCAACTGTATCGCCCCCGGGCTGATCCGCACCGACATGGCCCGCGCGCTATGGGAAAATCCCGAGACGTTGAAACGCGCGACCGCCATGGCGTGTCTGCGCCGGATCGGCGAACCGCCGGAAATCGCCGGCGCCGCCGTCTTCCTCGCCAGCCGCGCGGGGGCATTTACTACCGGCCAGACCATCGTGTGCGATGGCGGAGCCACGATTTCGGGAGGCGCATGATGGGCGCATTGGACGGCAAGGTTGCGATCATCACGGGCGCGGGCAGCGGCATCGGCCGCGCCAGCGCGCTGCGCTTCGCCGCCGAGGGTGCCAAGCTGGTGCTCGGCGACAAGACCGCGGCGGTGCATGACACCGCGCAACTGGTGAAGGACGCGGGCGGAGAGGCGGTCGGGCTGGAAATCGACGCGGGGGTCGAGGCCGATGTCGCCAAGCTCGTCACGACCGCCAAGGAAACATACGGCGCGCTCGACGTCGCGTTCGCCAACGCCGGGATCATCGGCGACATGGGCGGTATCTTCGATTTCGATCCGATCGCCTGGGCCGAGACGCTTCGCGTCAATCTGATTGGCCCGGCGCTGATGGTGAAGCACGCCGGAAAAGCCATGGTCGATCAGGGTCGCGGCGGCGCGATCGTGCTGACCGCCAGCGTCGCGGGATTGAATTCGGGCGCGGGTCCGGGCGCTTATTCGGCGTCGAAGGCGGGGGTCATTAACCTCGCCAAGACCGCGGCGCAGCAGCTGACCACCAGCGGCGTGCGCGTCAACGCGATCTGCCCGGGCCTCACCGAGACCGGCATGACCAAGCCGACCTTCGATTATGCCAAGGCCAAGGAGGTCACGCACAAGCTGGGCCAGCTCAATCCGCTCAAACGCGCCGCGCAGCCCGAGGAGCTGGCCAATGTCGCGCTCTTCCTCGCGAGCGATCAGGCGAGCTATGTCAACGGACAGGCGATCGCGGTTGACGGCGGGCTCACCAGTTCGCATCCGGTGACGCGCCAGCTGCTTGGCCAGACTTCGCATTGACAGGACAATATATGGGTCACGGTTTCGATATGGCGCGGCTGGACCGCATCCCAACCTTTCTCGAGGCCAAATATGTCGGCACCGGCCGCCTGCCGCACGCCGCGACTTTGGTGTCGCGGCGCGGCGAGATCGCGCACCTGTCATGCATCGGCGAGGCGCGGCCGGGCGCGGCGCTGAAGGACGACGCGATCTTTCGCATCGCGAGCATGACCAAGCCGGTCACCAGCATCGCGTTCATGATGCTGGTCGAGGAGGGCAAGGTTGCACTGAGCGATCCGCTGGTTAAATTTTGCCCCGAGTTCAGGGATACCGGGGTGTTTGTCGCAGGCGGCGGCAATGTGCCGTTCCTGACCCGCGCGCCGACGCAGCCGATCCGCATGGTCGACCTGCTGCGCCATACGTCGGGGCTGACCTATGGCTTTCAGGAGCGCACCCCGGTCGACGCTGCATACCGCAAGGCGCGGATCGACGATTTCGATGCCGATTACACGATGGACAGCTTCATCGAAGGGCTGGCGAAAATCCCGTTGCAGTTCGACCCCGGGGCGCACTGGAATTATTCGATGGCGACCGACGTGCTCGGCGCGGTGGTCGAGCGGATCGAGGGCAAGCCGTTCGCGCAGGTCTTGCAGGAGCGCATCTTTGGCCCGCTTGCCATGGTCGATACCGGGTTCAAGGTGCCCGCCGAGCAGCAGCACCGGCTGACCGACTGTTACGCCTTTGATCCGGTGGCCAAGATGAAGCCCTTCGACAGCGGCGACAAGAGCCGCTGGGCGAAGGACCGCAGCTTTCATTCGGGCGGCGGCGGACTCGCTTCGACGCTGACCGACTATCACCGTTTCTGCCTGATGCTGCTCGGCGGCGGCGCGCTCGATGGCACGCGCATCATCAGCCGCAAGACGCTGGAACTGATGACCGCGAACCATCTGGTCGGCGGCGGCGACCTGGTCCAGCACAGCGTCGGCATCTTTTCGGAAGCCGAGAATGC
>JAHCKJ010000053.1 GCA_026125835.1 Sphingopyxis sp. | reverse complement strand
ATAAACGGGGATTTGGCGCATTGGATTGATCGCGGCGAAGGCGGCGGACTGGCGCGCCGCGGCATCGGTCGGCTGCTCCTCCCATGACAGGCCGAGGAAGGCGAGCGCCAACCGGACCTTGTGGGCGTTGCCCGAGCGGGGGGTGGCGTAGAGCATGATCATCGGCGGTCTCCGGACAGGCGGGCGTGGAGCGCGGCGTTTTCGGCGCGCAGCTGACCCAGTTCGGCGGCCATCGGCTGGATCGCGGCGGAAATTTCGGCCTCGGTAAAGCGCGGGGTGATGTGCTGCGAACAATTCCATTCCCAGCCGATGACATCGATCAGAAAGGCGCGCTCGGGGACGGCGCGATACCCCTCGGGCATCAGCGACGTCACCAGCTCGGGATCGTCGGCGAGTTCGATGCTGTGGGCGTGGCCGACGAGCTTCAACCGGTCCTTGTTCGGATAATCCATCAGGAACAGCGAGACGCGGTCGTTGCCCGCGAGGTTCGCGGTGCTGATATATTGCTTGTTGCCGCGGTAGTCGGCGAAGCCGATGCGGTTGCCCGCGATATGGCGCAGAAAGCCCGCGGGGCCGCCGCGATGCTGCATATAGGGCCAGCCATGCGCGGTGACGCTGGCCATGTAGAAACTGTCGCGCAGCGCGATGTAATCCAGCTCCTTGGCGGTCAGCGCGTCGGGGGTGCCGTCGGCGCCCGCGTCCATCTTCAGATAAGAGGCGCGCGAGCCATGGCGTTCCTGCAAGGCTTTGACCGCGTCGCTGAACATCGTGTGGCGGTAATTGCGGGCCATCGGGCGATCCTTCGCAAAATCGGAGCGAACGAACGCCGAGAGGGGGCAGCTTCGTTCGCCGGACTCCATTTAGATCGTTGCGCTGGTGGAGATAACGGGCGAAGTTGGAACAACTCTGTTCCGTTTAGTGGAATAATCGATGGACCGTTTGCTGACGTTGGAGATGTTCGTTGCGGTGGCGAGCGAGGGCGGGTTCGCCGCGGCGGCGCGCAAGCTTGGCAGTTCGCCGCCCGCGGTGACGCGCGGGATCGCGGCGCTGGAGGCGCGGCTGGGGACCGTGCTGTTCCATCGTTCGACGCGCGCGGTGGCGCTGACCGATGCGGGGGCGGCGTTTCTGGAGCAGGCGCGGCGGATCCTGGCCGACCTGGCGGGCGCCGAACGCGAGCTGCGCGGGGCAGCAGCGGAGCCGCGTGGCCAGCTATATGTCACGGCGCCGGTCATGTTCGGGCGATTGCACGTGCTGCCCGTCGTCGGCGCGCTGATGGCCGAGCATCGCGAATTGATGGTGCGGATGATGCTGATCGACCGCAATGTGCGGATCGTCGAGGAGGGGATCGACGTCGCGGTGCGGATCGGCGCGCTGTCCGATTCGGGGTTGAAAGCGGTGCGGATCGGCTGGGTGCGCCAGATGCTGGTCGCCAGCCCCGCCTATCTGGCGCGGCGCGGGGCGCCGCAGACGATCGCCGAGCTGGCGGGGCATGACCTGATCGGGACGATGGGGCCGCGCGCGGCGGGGGAGTGGCAGCTGGCGAGCGGCAAGTGGCGGCTCGACCCGCGGCCGCGGCTGGTGCTCAATACGGTCGACGGGGCGCTGGCCGCCGCCGAGGCGGGGCTGGGGATCGCCAATCTGCTGAGTTACCAGCTCGCCGACGCGCTGGCGGCGGGGCGGTTGATCGCGCTGCTGGCGGGGGAACAGCCGCCCGCGCTGCCGGTGAATCTGCTGTTCGAGCCGTCGCGTGCGGGGTTGCCCGCGGTGCGGGCGTTTGTCGAGGCGATGAAGGGGCGGATGCGGATGGCGGGATTGGGGTGAAGGGACGGTGATTTGGTGTGGTTAGCTGTGCCGCTCATCATTGCCATTGAAAACCCAAGGATACTCAACGGAGGCCTCACGAATTGCCGTTTCAGCACTGTCAAAAATGCCCGATGATAGGCCGGGCACCCAGTACTTTATGCGATGATCATACTCGGGAAGATCATCGACATAGAGCTTATCTTGGGTGAATTCGAAGCCGCCGTCCGATCGTCGGTAGAAAGTGACTCGGGTTTGCCCATCAGGGGCTATGACGTGCTTCACAATATCGCTCACAGACTTTCAGTAAACGGGATATGCAATGCCGGCAATCGGTCGTCAGCCCCTAAAACTGATACGCCAGCCCGCCGCCGAACAGCCATTGGTTGGGGTTGCCCGCCTGTGACACGATCGGCGAGTCGGCGAAGCGCGAAATGAGGCGGCTGTATTGCGCGCCGCCGATCAGGACAAAGCCTTTGCGCAGGTCGCCCGACAGCCCGTAGGCGCCCGCGATACCGAGCGAATATTTGCCTGCCCCGGCCTTTGCCCCTGCACCGCTGTACACCGGCAAACCGCTCGCCGCACTGCCCAGCGGGTCGATGTCGTAATAATAACGGCCAAAGCCTTTGCCATAGAAGTTCATCGACGCCGACACGCCGACGAAGGCCCGTTTCGACAGCGGCGTACCATAATCGATCGTCGGCGAGGCGGCCCAGCTGCCGTGACGGCCCGAAACATCCTTGAGCGCGACGACGCGAAGGCCGATCTGGTCGTGCGCGCTGGTGATGACGCCGGTCTGGGTCACACCGGCGAACAGCCCCGCCTCGACCGCCAGCTTGCGCTTGCCGAGCGCGGCGACCTGCGGGTCCTTGACGCTGCCGGAACGGTCGGCGCGCAGGCTGATGATCGGCCCGAATTTGAAGTCGGTCTTTTGGCCGCGGCGCTGGCGAATCAGGTCGACCTGCAAATTGGTGCCGCGGGTCGAAAAGGAATAGCCGTCGTAGCGGCCGCGCACGTAAAATGCGGGGAGCAGGCGGCGCTCGTCGGACCCGCTGTAGTCGGGCACGCTGAGCGCTCCGGCGGCGACCGAGAAATAATTGCGCGACCATCTGCGGCCATCGTCGCGATCGTTGTCGCGCGCGGCCGGCAGCAATATCTCGTCGTCGATATCGCCGGTTGACTGAACATAGCGCGGGGCGGGAGACGCGGCCGGCATCGCGGCCGGATCAAGCGTTTCGACCAGCGCGGACGGGGGGGCAGCGTCTTCGGCGGCAGCGGGCAATGCGCCGATTCCGGGTATCGCGAACAGGGCAATAAGCCCCGCCTTGCGCATCGTCCGGTTCATGCGGGAGAGCGGCGTCATATCGGGCATCTATCCTCTGTTCTTGCCCCTCGTGAGCGAGGGTCTATGCGATCGTCCAGCGATTGCAAATAGTTCGTCTTGCCGAACCGCAGTTTTGAACGCATCGTGCCGGTCATGCACCGCTGCATCCTCAAGCCCTCCCAATCGCGCCGCCGGCCATTTGGTTCCCGCCACCGGCCCGGCTTTCGTGGCGCCGCGATGCTGACGCACGCATGAACCGCATCGGCCGCCTGACCGGCTATGCGCTGATGGCCGTTGCAGTCGTGCTGGCAGTGATGATGCGGCAAGGCCGGATCGACAGTATCGGGCCGTTCCCGGTCGCCGCGGTCGCGCTCTTGGTCGGGATGATCGGAGCAATGCTGGTGTTTACCGATCTGATGGTGCGCGGACTGTATGCGCAGGTCGAAG
Organism: Sphingopyxis sp.; assembly: GCA_026125835.1. GTDB lineage: Bacteria > Pseudomonadota > Alphaproteobacteria > Sphingomonadales > Sphingomonadaceae > Sphingopyxis. Next base: position 7,009 of record JAHCKJ010000053.1, on the reverse strand, counting down.
CGGCGAAACGCGACGAGGACGGCGAAGGGTAAATCCTTTTCGTTCGACAGTATCGGTGGTTACCAGTATGACGGCCCGATGACTGATCGACCGCATACGCCGCTGCTCGACACGGTGGATGTCCCCGCCGACCTCCGCAAGCTGAAGCCCGAAGACCTCCGCCAGTTCGCCGACGAATTGCGCGCCGAGATGATCTCTGCCGTGGGCACCACCGGCGGGCACTTGGGCAGCGGGCTCGGTGTCGTCGAGCTGACGACCGCGCTCCATTATGTGTTCGACACCCCGCGCGACAAGATCGTATGGGACGTCGGTCACCAATGTTACCCGCACAAGATCATCACCGGGCGCCGCGACCGTATCCGTACGCTGCGCCAGGGCGGCGGGCTGTCGGGCTTCACCAAGCGCAGCGAGAGCGAATATGATCCGTTCGGCGCGGCGCATTCATCGACCTCGATCAGCGCCGCGCTGGGCTTTGCGATCGCCAACAAGCTGAAGGACCAGCCGGGCCGCGCGATCGCGGTAATCGGCGACGGGTCGATGTCGGCGGGCATGGCCTATGAGGCGATGAACAATGCGCAGCAGGCGGGCAACCGGCTGATCGTCATCCTGAACGACAATGACATGTCGATCGCGCCGCCGGTGGGTGGACTTTCGGCATACCTCGCCAAGCTGGTGTCATCGCGGCCGTTTCTCGAGCTGCGCGAGATCGCGCGGCGCTTTGCGCGCAAATTGCCCGAGCCGCTGCACAAGGCCGCGAAAAAAACCGACGAATATGCCCGCGGCATGGCGATGGGCGGGACGTTGTTCGAGGAACTCGGCTTTTATTATGTCGGGCCGATCGACGGGCATAATCTCGACCATCTGATCCCGATCCTGGAAAATGTCCGCGACAGCGACCACGGCCCGGTGCTGATCCATGCGGTGACCAAGAAGGGCAAGGGCTATGCCCCCGCCGAAGCCGCCGCCGACAAATATCATGGCGTCCAGAAATTCGACGTCATCACCGGCGAACAGGCAAAGGCACCCCCGGGACCGCCCGCGTACCAGAATGTTTTCGGTGAAACGCTGGCGAAGCTGGCCGACAGCGACCCGCGCATCGTCGCGATCACCGCGGCGATGCCGTCGGGGACCGGGGTCGACAAATTTGCCAAGGCGCATCCGACGCGCAGCTTCGACGTCGGCATCGCCGAACAACATGCGGTGACGTTCGCGGCGGGGCTGGCGGCGCAGGGGATGCGGCCGTTCGCGGCGATCTATTCGACCTTCCTCCAGCGCGCTTATGACCAGGTCGTGCATGATGTGGCGATTCAGAATCTGCCGGTGCGCTTTGCGATCGACCGCGCCGGGCTGGTGGGGGCAGACGGATCGACCCATGCGGGATCTTTCGACATCACTTACTTGGCGACCTTGCCCAACATGGTGGTGATGGCCGCGGCGGACGAGGCCGAGCTGGTGCATATGACCTACACCGCCGCCGAATATGACGACGGGCCGATCGCTTTCCGCTATCCGCGCGGCAACGGCACCGGCGTGGCGCTGCCCGCGGTTCCCGAAAAGCTGGAAATCGGCAAGGGGCGCGTCGTGCGCCAAGGCAAGACGGTCGCGATCTTCTCGCTCGGCACAAGGCTCGCCGAGGCGCTGAAGGCCGCCGACACGCTGGAGGCACGGGGCCTGTCGACGAGCGTGATCGACCTGCGCTTTGCCAAGCCGCTCGACGAGGAGCTGATCCGCAAGACGCTCGCCGCCCATGAGGTGTGCGTGACGGTCGAGGAAGGCAGTGTCGGCGGCCTCGGCGCGCATGTGTTGACCCTCGCGAGCGACGAGGGGCTGATCGACGCGGGGCTGAAACTGCGCACGCTGCGCCTGCCCGACATGTTCCAGGACCAGGACAAGCCCGAACTCCAATATGACGCCGCGGGGCTGAACGCGCCGCAGATCGTCGATTGCGTGCTGAAGGCGCTGCGCCACAACAGCGCGGGGGTCGAGGAGGCGGGTGCGCGGGCTTAGCGATAAATCTCGCGGCGATGGCCGACGGCGATGACGACGATCACCATTCGACCATCTTCGATTTTTGCGACAACGCGATAATTGCCGATGCGATAGCGCCAATGACCGGCATAGTCGCCTGTCAGGGCTTGACCTCGCTGGCGGGGATTGTCCAGCTGCGAGATTTCGATCATCGTCAGGGTAATTCGGTCAGCCTGTTTGACGTCGATCTTGCGAAGCTGTTTGCGAGCTTGGTCCGAGACCTCAAGCGTCCAGACCAAGTTCACGCCTCATCTGCTCGATCGAGATATTTTTGCTGGGATCGTAATCGGCCAGCGCGGCCTCAAGCAGCGCGATATCCTCAAGCTCGTCGATATACTCCTCGATCGCCTTGCGAGCGAGCGCGGTTTTTGTACGGCCAGACAGCTTCGCGGCCTTTGCAAGCCGATCTTCCAATTCCTTGTCAAGGCGAATGGCAAGCATGATCCAGCTCCTTTGCTATACATGTATAGCGTGGCGAGCCGGTTCACAAGGTTTGTCGCAAATTGACCGAACCGGAATGGACATTCTTTGGTAGGCGACGAATAGTGTAGCAAAGGGGCGCGCGCCAATGGATTTCCTGAAACTCATCCAGTCGCTCGACGAGCTGCTCTACGAGATCATGTCGTGGCTGGTCTTTTATCCGGTCACGCTGTGGCGCACGCTGACGAAGCCGCTGACGATGATGACCTATTCGGAGACGGAGCTCGGCGATGCGGCGGCGCGGTAATATAGCGATACGCTGTCGCCGCCCTTGTTCCTGTTGCTGACGATCGCACTGACCCATGCCGCCGAACTGTCGCTGGTCGGGCAGGACGAGCTGGTCACCGGCAAGACCGGGCTGAGTGCCTTTGTCAGCGACGACAGCAGCCCGATACTGGTGCGCGTCGCCTTTTTCAGCCTTTTTCCTTTGATCATGGCGGCGCGGATGGTGCGGGCGCGGCATATGAAGCTGGACCGCGGACCGCTCAAGCCGCCCTTTTACAGCCAATGCTATGTCACCGCGCCGTTCGCGATGATGGTCAGCGGCGCGTCGATCCTGATGCGGATGGATGGCGTCTGGGCAGTGGCGGGGTTCGCGCTGCTGGTCTTTGCGCTGCTGTGGTTCGGCACCTTGCAGATCTTGTGGTTCGCGCATCATCTGCGCACCGGTTACTGGCGCGCCGCGGGTCATGCCTCGCGCGCGATGATTGAAGCGCTGGTGCTGTTTACAATCGTGTCGCAGATTTTCCGCTGATTGCCCAAAAGAAATCGGCCCGGGATCGCCGGGCCGTTGTCGTGACAAGCGTCGGAAGGATCAGCTGGTCGGAATCGCCGCCTGCGCGTCGCGGCCGTCGCCTTCGGGGGCGGCGAGGATGTCGCGGACGACCAGTCCCTTGTCGACGACCTGCGTGTCGGGGCTGCCCACCTGGCTGCGGATGCCGGGGTCGGCACGCGCGCCGTCGGCGCTGCCGATGACCGCGGCTTCGCTGGCGCTCCGCGCCGACGGGCCGCCGAACAGCGCGCGCAGCGTCTGTTCCGCGGTGGTTTCGCCGCCGGGTCGCGCGGTGCCGGGGGCGGGCGGGGTCAGCGCGAAATCGGGCGGCACGACCAGCGGCGCCTGACGCGACACGGCAAATTCGTCGGGCCGGTCGCGGCTGAACAGATTGTTCGACCCGCAGGCCGACAGGGTGGTGGCCAGGATCGAGGCGGCCAGGATGACTTTGGTCCGGTTCACTGCAAATAACTCCTATGCGCCCCGTTTACTTCGCGGACGGTTTGGCGTCCGCATCGGAGGCCTTTTCGCCCAAGAGCAGCGCGCGCGCAACCAGCAAAAGCACGCCGAGCGTGATGCACGCATCCGCGACGTTAAAGATCATGAAGGGGCGGAAATCGCCGATATGCAGGTCGGCATAATCGACGACATAGCCATAGCGCACGCGGTCGACGATATTGCCGAGCGCGCCGCCCAGGATCATCGCGAGCGCGATCACGTCGCCCTTTGCCTGTTCGCGCGTCATCCAGAAACCGACCGCGGCGGCGACGACGCCGGTCACCGCGACCAAGGTCCAGCGCGTCGTGTCGGTGCAGCTGGCGAACATTGACAGCGAAATGCCGCAATTTTTTGCCCAGCGCAGATCGAAGAAGGACAGAATTTCGACCACCCGCTTCGCCTCGAGCGACAGCGGGTTGATGATGACCCATTTGGTGACCTGATCGAGCAGGAAGGCAAAGGCCGCGATCAACAGGCCGAAACGCAGGTGCGGCGAACGGGAATTTGTCATGCGGGGTTCAATACCGTGTCACAACGATTGCACAAGTTGCCGTCCCCGGTAACTTCGGGGAGGTGGCGCCAGCAGCGGCCGCATTTGTGGTCGGTGGTTGGGGTGACGACCGCGCCGTCATCATCTCCCAGACCGTCGGCAATGTGACAAGACGCAGTGATGCATACTTCGGCCATATCGACCGAGCGGCACCATTCCGCGGCTTTCGGTTCACGAAGCGTGAGGATCACTTCGGCTTCCAGGCTGGAGCGAATTTCCTTCGTCCTGCGTAGGGGTTCGATTTCTTCATTCACTAAACGCCGGGCTTGCCGAATATCGTGCCACTTTGCTTTCAACTCGGCATTCCCGCGAACGCGGGAATCCAGGGTGGGGTTAGCTGACGCGCGCTCTGGATCCCCGCTTTCGCGGGGAAGCAGGAGATGGTCGAGGTTTGGCCATTCGAGAAGGTGGACCGAACCCGCTTCGGGATAGCGCGTCCCCCACACTTCCTCAGCCGTAAACACCAGCACCGGCGCCGCGTAGCGCACCAGCGCGTGGAACAAAGTGTCGAGCACGGTGCGGTACGCGCGGCGCTTGTCGGTCCCGAGCGGGGCGGCGGGGCCGATGTCGCAGTAGAGGCTGTCCTTGCGGATATCGAAATAAAAGGCCGACAGGTCTTCGTTGCAGAAGTCCGACAGCAGGCGCGTGTAGCTGTTGAAGTCGAAATCATCGACCGCTTGCGCCAGCTTGCCGTCGAGGTCGGCGAGCAGCGAGAGCATATAGCGCTCCAGCTCGGGCATCGCCGCGACGTCGGTGATGCGTTCTTCCTCGGTGAAGCCTTCCAAGGCGCCGAGCAGGTAGCGGAAGGTATTCCTGAGCTTGCGATACTGGTCGGCGACCCCGGCGAGGATTTCCTTGCCGATGCGGTGGTCCTCGGTGAAATCGACGCTCAGCGCCCACAGCCGCAAGATGTCGGCGCCATAGTCGCGCATCAGGTCGATCGGGCTGATCGTGTTGCCGAGCGACTTCGACATCTTCAGACCCTTGGAGTCCATCGTGAACCCGTGGGTCAGCACCGCCTTGTACGGCGCCTGTCCGCGCGTGCCGCAGCTTTCGAGCAGCGACGACTGGAACCAGCCGCGATGCTGGTCGCTGCCTTCGAGATAGAGGTCGGCGCTGTGGGTGCCGCCGTCGTGGCGGACGAGCGCGGGCCATTTGCCGCTTTCGAGCACGAAGGCGTGGGTGCAGCCCGAATCGAACCAGACGTCGAGGATGTCGGTGATGCGTTCGTAGTCGGCGGCGTTGTAGGCGTCGCCCAGATACTCCTGCGCGCGCGCGTCGCTCCATGCGTCGACGCCGCCCTCGCGCACCGCCGCGACGATGCGGTCGTTGACGATCGGGTCGTTGAGATAGTGGCCGGTCTTGCGGTCGACGAACAAGGTGATCGGCACGCCCCAGGCGCGCTGACGACTGAGCACCCAGTCGGGGCGGCCCTCGACCATCGACCCGATGCGGTTGCGCCCCTTCGCGGGGACGAAGCGCGTGTCGGCGATCGCGTGCATCGCGGCCTGCCGCAGCGTCGGCGCGGCGCAGAGATCCTCCTCGGCGGGGTTGATCGCGCCGCCTTCGGATTCCCAGCGCTTTTCGCGCGGGGTCTTGGGCTCGATGTGGGTCATCACCTTGTCCATCGGCACGAACCATTGCGGGGTGCAGCGATAGATGACCTTCGCCTTCGAGCGCCAGCTGTGCGGATAGCTGTGCTTATAGTCGGCAGAGGCTGCAAGCAGCCCGCCGGATTCGCGGAGGTCGGTGCAGATCGGACCGTCGGGGGCGTTGAATTTGGGGTTGATGACCGAGCCTTGGCCGCCGAGCCAGCCCCAGTCGGCGCGATATTTGCCGTCGCCCTCGACCGCGAACACGGGGTCGAGCCCGTTCGCTTTGCACAGGTCGAAATCATCCTCGCCATGGTCGGGGGACATATGAACGAGCCCGGTGCCGCTGTCGGTCGTGACGAAATCGCCCGCGAGGAAGGGCCGCGGGCGCGCGAAAAAGCCGCCGAGATGGTGCATTGGATGGCGCGCGATGGTGCCGGCGAGGCTACCAGTCAAAATTTTGTGAGAAACGTGCCAACCATCTAGGAAGATGGTCACACCGGGTGACGTTTCCTTGGCCCAACCCATGCGCTTGAAAAATGAATCTTGGAGTTGGGTTGCAACTAGAATTCGCCGGCGTAGTTCGCCGTCTTTGCGCACTTCGCAAAGGCTATATGCAAGCTCCCCGTTGGGGGTGGCACCGTAGGCAATCGCCTGGTTGACCGGGATCGTCCACGGCGTCGTCGTCCAGATGACCGCATAGGCGCCGACCAGCTCGGGAGCGTTCGGTGCCTCCGTGATCTCGAACGCGACATCGATCTGGGTCGAGACGATATCCTCATATTCGATCTCGGCCTCGGCGAGCGCGGTCTTTTCGACCGGCGACCACATCACCGGCTTGGCGCCGCGATAGAGCATGTCGTTGGCGGCGAATTTGAGCAGTTCGCGGACGATGGTGGCTTCGGCCTCATAATCCATCGTCAGATAGGGATGGTCCCAGTCGCCGCCGATGCCGAGGCGCTTCAACTGCTCGCGCTGGGTATCGACCCAATGCTGGGCATAGGCGCGGCATTCGGCGCGGAATTCCTCGACCGGAACCTCGTCCTTGTTGCGCTTTTTCTTGCGATATTGCTCCTCGACCTTCCACTC
>JAHCKJ010000052.1 GCA_026125835.1 Sphingopyxis sp. | reverse complement strand
CGTCGTCCAGCGTGGTGCGCTCGACGATCACGCGCTGCGCTTTGCCCTCCCCCTCGATCGCCACCGGCATCGCGAAAAAGTCGAAATCGATCGTCACCGGCTTGGCGACGGGGTTGGCGGCAAAGCTTCGCAAATGCGTCACCGACTTGCGCATCCCGGGTTCGAGCAGCGCATCGTCGCCCTCGGGTGGCAGGTCGGCGGGATCGACGCGCGGGCTGGCGCGCTCCAGATGCCCCAGCTCGCCCAGCTCCTTCGGCGTCATCGCGATCTGGTGCGGCCCGCGGCGACCGAGGATATGGATATGGCGCACCGCGCTCTCCGCCAGTTGCGCGCGCGCGTGGGCGACGATGTCGCTGCCCGCGAACTCAGCCGGGGTCTTGGCAAGGATGCGCGCGACGTCGAGCGCGACATTGCCATTGCCGATCACCGCGACCCCGGCGGCGTCCAGCGGCGGGTTCAGCCCGGCGAAATCGGGATGTCCATTGTACCAGCCGACGAAGGCCGCGCTGCCGATCACCCCCGGAAGATCGGCGCCCGGAATATCGAGCGGCCGGTCGTTCGGCGCCCCGGTCGCCAGCACGACCGCGTCGTACAGCGCGGCCAGCTCGTCGATCGTCACGTCGCTGCCGACCGCGACATGGCCGACAAAGCGGACATTGTCGGTCAGCGCGACGCCCTCGTACCGCCGCGACACCGCCTTGATCGACTGGTGGTCGGGCGCCACCCCGGTGCGGATCAGGCCATAGGGGACGGGCAGCCGGTCGATGACGTCGATCGCGATATCGCCGGCCTTTTGCAACGCTTCGGCGGTATAATAGCCCGCGGGACCCGACCCGACGACCGCGACATGACGCATCAGTCCACTCCTCCCGGCGTCCGCGGCGCGGCGCCGATTGTATGGCGCGATGCTAGCGGCGAAATGCGGCAGGGCAAGCGGACTCGTTCGCTCCGTCCCGCCGGTCTTGACACGAACGCCACGCCATCATATTGCGCCCGCCTCATTGCCCCGTCGTCTAATGGTAAGACTACGGATTCTGATTCCGTCTATTGAGGTTCGAATCCTCACGGGGCATCCACATCCACCCAATGCCCCGTCGACCTGCGCCGACCGTTCGCGCGCGTTTTTTATCCTGTCCGAAAAATCTCCATCGACGTGCATCCACCGCCCGCTGCCGTGCCGTCCAGCTATTGATCGGTCATACACCCGGTCCGGGCGGCGGTTTCGCGCGGCGGATGATAGCGCTCCCCGGCGCAGTCATCCCCGGCTTGCCGGAAGCCGCCGCCTGTGTTTCACCGTGCCGGTGCGGCATGCAGGAGAACGAGACGATGCCTTTTCCGATCGCAGCAACGGCGGCTACGGCGCCGCCTGCCGCCAGCGCCGCGCCGCCGGTTGTGTTGCCGCCGCAAGTGATCAATCCGGCCGATGTGGCGGCCCATATCGATCCGCGTGATATCGCTGCGTTGTTGCCAGCACCGCCGCCGACCACGGAACTGGTTGCGGTCACCGACATTTTTTTCGGCTGGCTCGAAAATATCACGTTTGTTGCGCTGTTTGTCGTCGGCTTTTTCCTGCTCGCGCGGTTGCTCCATGCCTGGATGCTTCACCGTTCGATCCGGCGCGCGCTCGAGTCCAAATCGGATGCGGTCGGCCCGCTTATCGAAAAGCTCAACAAGCCCTATGAGCATCTCGGCTGGCAGGGCGACAAGGAAACGGTGAGCGGCGGTGACGACCGCAACGCGCTGGTCTTGCTGGCGATCGGCCTTGCGATGGCCGGCTTCGGGCTGGTCCAGGGGCATGAACAGCTGATCCGCACCGCGGTCGGCGCCGCGCTCTTCCCGATCTTTGTCGGCATCGCCCTGCTTGCCCGCCGCCGCCTCGCGCGCGCCGCGGCTGCCGAGGAGCGCGCCGCTGCGTGATGACGGGAGCGCCGAAGAAGATTGGGCTCTCAACCAGCGGGTTGCCGGGGGAGATCGCGCCGCTTTCCAGCTTCTTGTGCTGCGGCACGAAGGGCGGTTGCGCGCCTTCCTTGCGCGCGCCGCGGGATGCGACGCCGACGATCTGGCGCAGGAAGCCTTCGTCCGCGCGTGGCAGCGTGCGGGCGATTATCGGGGGCAGGGGAGTTATGCGGCCTGGATCATGGGGATCGGCTGGCGGCTGTTTCTCGATCAGCGGCGCACCGCGCGGCGGCGCGAGGGGCTGGCGGGCGCCGATGACGACGCGCCGACATCGACCGATCCGCGTGGTGCCAGCGACGCGGCGATCGACGCCGACCGCCTGCTCGCCGCGCTGTCGCCGCAGGAACGCGCTGCGCTTACCTTATGCTTCGGCCACGGCTGGTCGCACGGTGAAGCCGCCGAGATCATGGGGGTGCCGCTCGGCACGCTCAAATCGCTGGTCTTGCGCGGGCGCGCCAAGGCGCAGAAGATGATCGGCGAAGGAGCTGACGGATGACGGCCCCGAACGACGCAGCGATGGACGCCATGCTGGCCGCAATACTGGCGCCGCCGGCGCGCGTCGGCGACCGCGCCTTCACGCTTCAGGTCGAACGCGCGATCGACGCGCAGGCCGCCTACGCCCGCGCGCGTGCGCGGTTCTGGCGCAGCTTCGCGTTCGAGGCGCTGGCGATCGCGGCGCTGCTCGCGGCGCTGTGGCTGCTGTCATCGGCACCGATCTTCGCGCCGCTGGTCGGCCCGGCCCACTGGGGACTCGCCTCGCCGCTGCTACTGATCCTGCTGCTGTGGTTCGGCACCCAGCGCTGGCGGAATGCTTAGCCGGTCGGCGCATCCTCGCCTTCGATGCCCTGGTATTTCAGTTGGAGGTAGCGCTCGCGCGTCGCCAGCTTGTCGAGTTCGCCCGCGGCCAGGCTGCGCGCGGCGTTGCCGATCTCGGCCTCCAGCATCTTGAGCCCGCCAACCAGCGTTTCGTCGGGGGTGCGACCCGCATGGGTTTCGCCGCGCAGCCCGGCGGGGATGCGCTGATAGCCTGCGACCAGTTCGGGCAGGTCCTCTCCGACCAGCTTGCGGATGTTCGCCGCCGCGGGTTCGCCCGGGTCGAGCGTCTGGAGCTGCGGCGCGAGCAGGTCGAGCTGCACCCCGATGCCGTCGACCAGCTGGCGCGCCGGGGCGGGCAGCATCGGGCGCTGCGCCTCGAGCCAGATTTCGGTACGCCCGGCAAGCTGTTTGAGGTCGGTCTTGGGCAAATCGGCCTGGCGCGGTTCGGGAAAAGGCGTCCGTCCGAACAATACCGCGACCCCGATCAAGAGCACGAACAGCGCCAGCAGCCCGGTGAATCCCAGCGGCTGGATCAGCGCCCCGAACAGCGCGGCGCCGAGCAGCACGACGCCGCCCGCGATCAGCACCCGGCCGAGTTTTTTGCAGAGATGCTGGCGGCGCAACGCGACGCTCTTGGTGCCGATCGGGCGGCGGCGTTCGCGCGACCGTTCGATCGCGCTTTCCGCCGACAGCCGGATCTTGTCGACCTCGCTCATGCTCATGCCTTAGCCTTCGAGCGACGCGAGCGGGCTTTCGGCGCCGCCGACGCTTGCCTGTGCCTGGCTCGCGCCCTCGGCGCGCGCGATATAGCCCTTCGATTTCGCGACTTCGCCCTCCAGCGTGTTGACGGTGGTCTTCATGCTGTCGAGCGCCTTCAGCTTGAAGGTGTCGATCGCGTCCATCGTGTCATAGATATTCTGGAACGCGCGCTGCAGCGTCTCCATCGGGATCGTGCTCGACGCCGCCTGCTCGTGGATGCGCGCGGTATTGTCCTTCAGCATCTTCGACGTGCCGTCGATGATGTTCGCGGTGGTGGTGTTGAGCGCGGTGATCTGTTCGAGCACCAGTTTCTGGTTGGTCATCGCCTGCGCGACGGTGATCGCGGTTTTCAGCGCGCCGACGGTGGTGGTGCTGGCGCGCTCGACGCCCTTCACCAGCTCGACATTGTTCTTTTTGACGAGGTCGAGCGCCAGATAGCCCTGCACCGTCACCGCCATCTGGGTGAGCAGATCCTGCGTCCGCTGGCGCGCGTAGAAGAGCGCATTTTCGCGCAGCACCTTGGCCTTCGCGGGATCGATCCCGTCGAGTTCCCCGGCCTTGGCTTCCAGCTTGGCGTCGAGCGTCTGGGCGATGTGGACCATCTGCTCCAGCTTGCCCATCGCTTCCCACAATTTCCGCCGTTCGACGTCGATGGCGGCATTGTCCATCAACAGCTCGTCCTTGCCGTTCGCGAGCGCGGTGAGCACGCCCGAGATATGCGACTGGGCGCTACGGTACTGGGCGAAATAATTGGTGACGCGATTGCCCAATATCTTGTCGAGGAAACCGCGCTTGGTCAGCAGCTTGCCGTTCGCCGACGGGTCGAGCCGCTCGACGGTGTTCCTGAGCTCGATCAGGTTCATGCCGATGTCGCTGTCGCGGTCCATCGCCTTGATCGGGCGGTCGAGAAAGCGGTTCGACTGGTTCGCCGCCTCCAGCATTTCCTTGCGGCCCATGTTGGTGATCTGGTCGACCTTTTGCCCGAAGGCGGGCGAGTTGACGTCCTGCGCGACGAGATCGTCGATAAAGCCGTCGACGCGTTCCTCCAGCTTCGATTTCTGCTCGCCCGACAGCGGCACCAGCCCCGCCGCCTTTTCTGGCGCGACCGCGGGCACGGGGTCGGGCGGGGTCAGCTTCAGCTCGTCGGTTGCGGTTGCCGTCGCGGTCTGCTCGCTCATTCGTCTTCCTTCCAGCCCCTTGCTGCCTCGCCTATATGGCATGCAGCACTGTGTTATTCAAGCATTACACTTGATCGGCGCGGTTCAATGCCGGCGCAATCCACGCCGACAGGATCAGCTGCGCCATGTGATAGACCAGGATCGGGACCAGCACCATGCCGGCGATTGCGGGCGGGAACAGGGTGGCAGCCAGCGGCGCGCCGACCGCGATGCTTTTCTGCGCCCCCGCGAACAGCAAGGTGATGCGGTCGGGCCGCGCGAGCCGCAGCAGCGCGCTGAATAGCCACGCCCCGCCGAACGACAGGGCAAGCAGCGCCGCCACCGCGCCCGACACAATCCCGATCTCGCGCCCGTCGAGCTGGTCCCAGATTCCCGCCACCACCGCGGCGGAAAAGGCGACATAGACCGCGACCGCGATTGCGGTGCGGTCCATTGCGGTGGTTAACCCCTTGTGCGCCAGCACCCACGGCCGCAGCCAGCGCTGCGCCAGCTGCCCGGCGATGAAGGGCAAGAGCAGGATCGCAACGATACGCAGCGCCGCCGCGCCGCTGATCGCGCCCGCGCTCCCCGCGAGCGCCGCGAACAACAGCGGCGATGCGATGACGCCGACGAGGTTGAGCAGCGCCGCCGCGACGACGCTGGCGGCGACATTGCCCCCCGCCAGCGAACTCGCCGCGGTCGCCGACTGGACGGTCGAGGGCAGGATACCAAGGAACAGGAAACCCAGCGCCAATGTGGCAGGCAGAAATGGCGCGGTCGCGAGCTGCGCGCCAAGCCCGAACAGCGCCATGATCCCGAAACAAAAAGCCAGTGCCCCGCCCTGCAATTTCCAGCCCAGAATACCGTGCAACACCTCGTCGCGCGGGAGCCGGACCCCGTTGAGGAAGAACAGCAGCACGATCGCAGCGGTTGACACCCCCTGCGCCACCGGCACCGCCGCCCCGCGCACCGGCAGCAGGCTGGCAAGCAGGATCGTGCCGAGCAGGATGGGGACGAAGCGATCGGGGAAGATGCGGGACAGCATGATGGAGAGCGATGGCGGGGGAAGGGGGCGTTGGCAAGTATGTGATCCTCCCCCGCAGGGGGAGGGGGACCACCCGAAGGGTGGTGGAGGGGCACGGAAGATTATTCGCCCCGCTCGACGGCACCTGCCGCTCCACCAGCCCCTCCCCGTTCCGGGGAGGACCGCCCACCCCGATCGTCCCGAGCGAAGTCGAGGGACGCTTGGCGCGGTACCAACGTGTCTCGGCTTCGCTCGACACAAACGGAAAGCGGGCTACACAATCGCCATGAACCTCCTCATCCTCGCCGCCCTTCCCGAAGAAGCCGACGCCCTGTTTCCGAACACCGGCACTTCCGATCCCGCCCCGATCCCCCTCCGCCGCCTCGCCGCCCACGGCCACGCTCTCACCATCGCCACCTGCAGCCTCGGCAAGGTGAACGCCGCGCTCGCCGTCGGCCTGCTCGGCCGCGATGCCGACCTGATCCTGATGACCGGAACCTGCGGCGCGCTCGGCGCGGCGCCCGGTGCCTGGTGGATCGCCGAGGCCGTGCAGCATGACTATGGCGCCGCCCATCCCGGCGTCTTCCGCCGCTACCGCGCGGGCGACTGGCCGATGGGCGAGGCCAGCGCAGCGCATTTCGCCGCGATGACCGACCCCGGGCTCGGCCTGCCGCACGCGCGGATCGCCAGCGGCGACAGCTTCATCGCCTGCCCCGATGCCGCGGCCGACCTCAAATCGCTCGGCGCGACACTCGTCGACATGGAGGTCGGCGCGGTCGCGCAGGCGGTGGCGCGGCTGGGCAAGCCCTGGGCGGCTATCAAGGCGGTCACCGACGACGCCAATGACGCCAGCGGCGGCGATTTTCGGGCGAATCTGGGTTGTGCCGCACGAACGGCGGCGATGGCCGTCGAACGGCTGGTGGCGATGCTGTGACCCCCGACAGGCAGCGCTCGAACCGCTAATAGTCGATGGTGATCCTGACGCGGTCGGCGTTGATCCCCGCGGCGCGTGCAATCTGTTCACGGCTGCGCTCGACCACTTCCTGAAACCCCTCGGGCGCGGCTTCGTCGACTAACGGTTCCGCGCCAAGCTCATCGTCGCCGGGGAGCGGGTCGAGGGCCGGCGTGGACTCGAACGGCGGGGAAACCGCACTCTTCAGCTCCACGGCGCTCAGCGTTGCCGGAGACACCGGCCCTTCGAACTGGCAACCGAACAACCGCCCGCTGGCCCAAATCACGACCGCGGTGATGTCGCCCGCGTGGGGCAGCTCGATTTCGATCCGGTCGCATGGTGCCAGCTTGATATCGCTCTCGAACAACAGCCCGGTTCCCGAGATATTGTGGATCTGCACTTCGATCCCGGTGCCGTCGTGCTGCACCCCCCTGGCCAGCAGGCTGAGCTTCCGCCGCACGTCCTGGCGCTGGTCGACGCCCGATGCCGCTGGCAGGAAATGTCCGAAAACAGCCATAGGCCGTTGTTGGAGTCGGGGCGTTAACAGAAGGTTAGCGGCGGCCGCTAAAGCGGGCCGCGGCAAGCGGGGCGGTGATGGGGTGACCGGACGCGGCGACTTTTTTGCTCGTCACCCTGAACTTGTTTCAGGATCCATGGCCTGCCGTGTCCTTTGGCGCTGCGCTTGATGGGAGGTCAGGCCATGGATGCCGAAACAAGTTCAGGGTGACGAGGATTGAAATGCAGCGCTCAATCTCGCGACAATCGTTCGTCACTCATAACTCAGATGCGTCGCCTTCCCCCGGAAAATCCAGTGTGCCAGCACCGAATATCCCAAAATCACCGGCAACACGAACAGCGCGCCGATCAGGATGATGCTCAGCGCCTCGGGGCTTGCCGCCGCCTGCCAGATGTCGAGCCGGTCGGCGATCAGATAGGGGTAGAAACTGTAGGCGATGCCGACGAAGCCCAGTGCAAAGAGGATGCCCGCGACCGCCAGCGGCACCCAGCTCAGCTCGTCCTTGGCGCGCAGCGGGCGGCGCAGGAAGATCGCGAGGCCGACGAACAGCGTCGCCGACGCGATCGGGATCGGCAGCAGCGCGATAATTTCGGGCAGGCGGAACCAGCGGTCGAAGATCCGCTGCGACAACAAAGGCGTCGCGATCGAGATGATCGCCATCGCCAGCGCGGTTGCCCACAGGCTGACCTCGGCCCAGCGCACCGCGCGCTTCTGCAAATCGCCCTCGACCTTATAGATCAGCCAGCAGGCGCCGACGAAGACATAGCCCGCGACCAGCCCGAGCGCGGCGAGCAGGCAGAACAGCACCGCGGCCAGGCTCTGGTCGAACCCCAGCACATAGGCGCCGAGCATATAGCCCTGGCACAGCGCGGTGAGCAGCGACCCGGCGAAAAACGCATGGTCCCAGCGCTGCTTGTGCTCGGGCGGCGCCTTGGCGCGGAACTCGAACGACACTCCGCGCAGGATCAGCGCGACCAGCATCAGCGCCACCGGCAGATATAATTGGGTGAGGATCAGCCCGTGCGCGACCGGAAAGGCGACCAGCAGCAGGCCGATGCCGAGCACCAGCCAGGTTTCGTTGGCGTCCCAGAACGGCCCGATCGACGCGACCATCAAATCGCGGTTCTCGCCTCGCTCCAGCCGCGTCAGCATCCCGACGCCCAGGTCATAGCCGTCGAGGATGACATAGAGCAGGATCGCCAGCCCCATCAGCCCGGCGAAGATCACGGGCAGCCACCAGGGATCGATGAAGGGGGTCATGCCGGTTCCTCCTGCGCGGCGGCGGGGCCGGGGGCAATGCTCGGCACCGGGAACATCGGCTTGCCCGCCGGCGCCGCCTTGCCCAGCCGTGCGAGGCGGTAAAGCACCGCGATGTAAGCGGTGAGCAGCACCGCATAGACGGCGAGATACAGCGTCAGCGAACTCGCCACCATCGCGCTGCCGACCGGGCCGACCGCGTCGGCGGTCTTGAGCACGCCGGTGACCAGCCACGGCTGGCGCCCGATTTCGGTGACATACCAGCCCGCGAGCGTCGCGACCCAGCCGCTGAAGGTCATCGCGACCAGCGCATACGCCAGCCAGCGCGGCATCGCATCGACCCCGCGGCGGCGGATCGTCCACGCCGCGAACCACGACAGCGCGAGCATCGCGATGCCGATCCCGACCATGATCCGGAACCCCCAGAACAAGGGGGCGACGGGCGGGTGGTTGCCTTCGTAATCGTTGAGTCCGGGAACGACGCCCGCCGCCTCATGCTTCAGGATCAGGCTCGCGCCCGACGGTACCGCGACCTCCAGATGGTTGGTGCGCGCCGCCTCGTCGGGAATCGCGAACAGCACCAGCGGCACGTGGCTGCGCGTCTCCCAATTGGCCTCCATCGCCGCGACCTTTTGCGGCTGATGCTCCAGCGTATTCAGCCCGTGCAGGTCGCCGACGAAAATCTGCACCGGGATCAGCAGCGCCGCGGCATAGACCGACGCCTTCAACGTGCGCCGCACGCCCTCGCCGCCGCCGTCCTTCAGCCAGCGCCACGCCGACATTCCCGCAATCAGGAACGCGACGGTCAGCGCCGATGCGATCAGCATATGCGTCAGCCGGTACGGCATCGACGGGTTGAAAATGATCGCCCACCAGTCGGCCGCATGGACGACGCCGTCGCGGATCTCGTAACCCACCGGGGTCTGCATCCAGCTGTTGAGCACGATGATCCAGAACGCCGACAGCGTCGTCCCCGCGGCGACCAGAAAGGTCGCGAGCGTGTGGACCCAGTTCGGCACCCGGCTGAACCCGAACAACATGATGCCCAGGAACACCGCCTCCAGGAAAAAGGCGGTCAGCACCTCATAGGCGAGCAGCGGCCCGGCGATGTTGCCGACCTTTTCCATAAAGCCCGGCCAGTTGGTGCCGAACTGGAAACTCATCGTGATGCCCGACACGACGCCCATCGCAAAGCTCAGCGCGAATACCTTCACCCACAGGCGATACGCGTCCATCCATGCGCCGTCTTTGGTCCGGTTATACGCGAGCTTGAAACCGAGCAGCGCCCAGCCGAGGGCGATGGTGATTGTCGGGAACAGGATGTGGAAGCTGATGTTCGCTGCAAACTGGATGCGCGCGAGGATCAGCGGGTCAAGCGCGTCCATGGTCGGCCTCCGTCGCTGCCGTCTTGCCGCGGCCCAGCATACGATCCTTGAACTCCAGCGCCTTCACCACGCGCTCGCCGAGCCGCAGCAGCTGGAGCAGCCGCTCATTGTCGAGCCGCCGCATCTCGGCATACCAGTCGGTCAAGAGCTCGATCTGCTCGTGCATCGCCGCCATCCGCTCCTGGGCAAAACGGTCGGCAGGATCGACGGCGGGTTCCATCATCAGCGCGCGCAGCGTCGTCAGCGTCGGGTCGATCTCGCGCTTCTTGCGCTCTTCGACCAGGGTGCGGAAAATCGCCCACACGTCGCGCGGCGTCTCGTAATAATCGCGGCGGTCGCCGGGGACGTGGCGGAGCTGGACCAGGTTCCAGCTCGCCAGCTCCTTCAGGCCCATCGACACGCTGCCGCGCGACAGGCTCAGCGCCTCGCTGATCTCCTCGGCATGGCGCGGCGCGTCGGCCAGGAACAGCATCGCGTAAATCTGGCCCACCGTGCGGTTGATCCCCCAGCGGCTCCCCATCTCGCCGAAATGCAGGACAAACGCCTGCGCAAGCGGGGAGAGCCGGAACGGCGGGGACGGCGAAGCCGCTGGAGAAACCGGGCGCGAGTCGGGGGCGGGGGACAGGTCCATGCCGCCGCCCTATCCGGAATTTTCTAAAGTTTCAATAATTATTGAAACTAATGATTTGAGCCTTTCATATCGCCCCTTTCGTCACCCTGAACTTGTTTCAAGGTCCATGGCCGGGCCTCAAAACTGGCGCCGCGCGTAGGACGAGGGCAGGCCATGGATGCTGAAACGAGTTCAGCATGACGACCGACGGCGGAGGGAGTTCGCCCGGCCCCGGCAATCATGTTGCGCCGCAGCACCCATTCTGTTAGGGGCGCGGCGTTTCGCGGTGCCTTGGGCGCTGCCCCCTTCCATCAAGGCTTATCCGCATGTCTTTGCGCAATATCGCCATCATCGCGCACGTCGATCATGGCAAGACGACCCTCGTCGACCAGCTGTTCCGCCAGTCGGGGACCTTCCGCGACAACCAGCGCGTCGAAGAACGCGCGATGGATTCCAATGACCTGGAAAAGGAACGCGGGATCACGATTCTCGCCAAGTGCACCTCGGTCGAATGGGGTGAGGGCGCCGACGCCACGCGGATC
>JAHCKJ010000051.1 GCA_026125835.1 Sphingopyxis sp. | reverse complement strand
CGACGGCGGCGTCTTAAACGCACCGCAGTGTGGTGGCAACGGCTTTTCTGACGTCCGCCAAGCACACCGCGCGAATTCAGGGAATGGGGGTTCCATGAACAAAGCCTGGTATTTGATCAGCCGCCCGCAGGGGCTGCCGACCATCGACAATTTTGCGTTGCGCGACCTGCCCGACGCGCCGCTCGAACCCGATCAGCTGCGCGTCCGCAACCTCTGGTTGTCGGTCGACCCCTATATGCGCGGCCGGATGAACGACGCCAAAAGCTACGCCGCGAGTTTCCTGATCGACCAGCCGATGACCGGCGGCGCAATCGGCGAAGTCATCGAAAGCCGCATGGACGGCTTTGCGGCGGGCGATTTGATCCTGCATATGGGCGGCTGGCGCGACGGCGGCGTGATCGGGCTCGACATGATGCCCAACAAGCTGCCGGAGCACGCGCTCGATGCCGGGCTCACCCCGCAGACCTTCCTGCACAATATGGGGCTGACCGGCGGCACCGCATGGATCGGCCTGCTCCGCGTCGCCGCCGCCAAGCCGGGCGACACGGTGTTCGTCTCGGCGGCGGCGGGGGCTGTCGGATCGGCGGCGGTCCAGATCGCCAAGGCGCGCGAAATGACGGTGATCGGTTCGGCTGGCGGGCCGGAAAAATGCGCGTGGGTCAGGCAGTTGGGCGCCGATGCGGTCATCGATTACAAGGCGGGACCGGTGCTGCCCCAGCTGGCCGACGCGCTCGATACCGTGGGCAAGCCCGGCATCGACGTCTATTTCGACAATGTCGGCGGCGAACATCTCGACGCCGCCTTTGCGACCGCCAACGACTTCGCGCGCTTCGCGATTTGCGGCATGATCGACGTCTATAATGACGGCAAGGCGCAGGAGATGAAATATCTGATCCGCGCCATCCCCGCGCGCATTCGCATGGAAGGCTTTATCTACTCCGACCAGTTCATCGAGTGTATGGACGAATTCTACGCCGACATGGGCGCATTGATCGCCAGCCGTGCCGTCACGATGCGCGAAACGGTATATGAGGGAATCGAGGCGGCACCCGATGCCTTCCTCGGCCTGTTTGCAGGCGCCAACTTGGGCAAGATGCTGGTCCGGATCTGACCGGACCGTCGCGCCTCAGCTACCGAAACCGAATTGCAGGAAGTCCGGCATCGGGCCGTTCCAGCCGTCATCGGGGCCGTCATCGTCGCGCGGTTGCGGTTTTGCCTTGGCAGGCTTGGGATCTTCGGATTTGCGGTCGGCAGGCTTGTGACCTTCGGACTTGCGATCGTCCGCGTTGCGTGCGGGCTTCGCGGTCGGCGCGTCCGCCGCGGCGCGTTTTGTCCGCCCGCCACGCTTCACCTTTTCGACCTTTTCGCCGCGCGGCTCGCGCTCGCCTTCCGGTTCGGCTTCGGCGCCAGCCTTGCCAGCGCTGTGAACCGGAATTTTATAGCCGGTCAGCTTCTGGATATTGTCGATCGCTTCGTCGTCGGCCGACGTTGCAAGCGTGAAGGCGCGGCCCTTGGCGCCCGCACGCCCGGTGCGGCCGATGCGGTGGACATAATCGTCGGGGTGCCAGGGCGCGTCGAAGTTGAACACATGGCTTACGCCCTTGACGTCCAGCCCGCGCGCCGCAACATCCGACGCCACCAATATGTTGATGTCGCCGCGCTTGAAGCGGTCCAGTTCGGCGGTGCGGCTCGACTGGTCCATGTCGCCCTGGATCTCGCCCGCGCTATAGCCCGATCGTTGCAGCGATTTGGCAAGCTCGCGCACCGTCGTTTTGCGGTTGCAAAAGATGATCGCGGTGTTGACGTTCTCGGCTTCGATCAGATCGCGCAGCGTATCGCGCTTGCCGCGCTCGCTTGTCCGCACCAGAAATTGTTCGATATTTTCGTTCCGGCTCGCCGGACGCGCGACTTCGACCGTTTTCGGGTTCGACAGGAATTTGTCGGCCAGCTTCTTGATCGGCGGCGGCATCGTTGCCGAAAACAGCAAGGTCTGGCGATTCGCGGGCAGTTTCGTACAGATATTCTCGATGTCGGGGATGAACCCCATGTCGAGCATCCGGTCGGCTTCGTCGATGACCAACAGCGTACAACCGGTCAGCAGGATCTTGCCGCGCTCGAACAGGTCCATCAGCCGCCCCGGCGTCGCGATCAGCACATCGACGCCCTTTTCCAGCGCCTTGACCTGGTCGCCCATCTGGACCCCGCCGATCAGCAGCGCCATCGACAGCTTGTGATATTTGCCATATTTTTCGAAGTTTTCGGCAACCTGCGCCGCCAGTTCGCGGGTCGGTGCCAGGATCAGTGATCGCGGCATCCGCGCCCGCGCGCGTCCGTGCGCCAGAATGTCGATCATCGGCAGCACAAAGGACGCGGTCTTGCCGGTCCCGGTCTGCGCAATGCCGATAATGTCGCGCATCATCAGCACGGACGGGATGACGCCTGCCTGGATCGGGGTTGCCTCGGTATAACCGGACTCGTCGATAGCGCGCAAAAGTTCGTCGGAAAGGCCGATGTCGGCGAATTTCATATGATTGTCATGCCCGGAAAAAATGGCCACGCCCAGCCTTCCACGCAGGCGGCGCTGCGCGGGCCTTGGGCAAAGGGCGGCGAAAAGTCAAGAAAAGGCGACGAGCTGGGCGATCAGTCGTCGTCACGAACCGGCACCATCAGCCGGAATTTGTCGATCTCGCACTTCGCTCCCGTCCGCGCGTGGATCTGGTCGCGATCCGCGCATAGTCGCCCGTCCTTGCTGCCCTGCATGTAAAAGCCCGCATAAAAGTCGAGCGCGCGGCACCCGCGGTTGAGCTGCGCCCGCAACCGCTCGTTCTGCCGCGTGATGATGTCGATGCTGTCGCGCTGGACCGCCTGCATCCCCATGATGTTGCGCATGGGCACGCATTTCGGCGCCTTTTTCTCTTTCCAGACCAGGGGAATCTCGGTCGTCCGGCGACTTTGCGGCGAGCCGGTCGCGAAATTGTTGAGTTGCGAGCGCTGGGCCGGAACGCGGATTATCAGCTGTTCTTCGATGACGATCTGCCAAAAGGGTGCGATTTGCTCGAGCGTGGGCACGGCTACGGACGCCAGCGGCTCGGGTGCGGCCACCGGCGGCGGCGCGGAGCCGGGCACCGCTTGCGCGGCCGGCGCAGCCGCCGAAAGCCACAGGATCGCTGCGGTCAGCACGGGCTTGTGGTCACCCGGGCGCCCTCGACACAAACTGCTCCGTTCACCCGTCGCTCCACCGTACCGAATCCCTCGACGAAATGCCGACCTTCGTTCATTGTCGGCTTACCACCGATGATTGAACATCAAATGAACTATCTCGACTTGACCCCGCCGCTTCACCCGAAAACGCAAGGCCGATACCCCGGATGATCCGCCCACCCTCTCCCGGACTGCTCGCCCGGCTGGCCGATTTGCTCGGCCCCAGGGGTTATACCGCCGATTCGGAAACGATGGCGCCCTGGCTCTCCGACTGGCGCGGAAAATATACCGGACGCGCTGCGGCCATGTTGTCTCCCGAAACGACGCAGGACGTCTCGGCCATCGTTCGCCTGTGTGCCGGGGAACGCGTCGCGCTCGTGCCGCAGGGGGGCAACAGCGGCATGGTCGGGGGCGCAACCCCCAGCGTCGACGGCAGCCAGCTATTACTCAGCCTGCGCCGGATGAACAGCGTTCGCCTGATCGACCCCGCCGCAAAAATCGCCGTTGCCGAAGCCGGCGTCATCCTCGAAAATTTCCATCATGCGGCGCTCGCACAGGAACTCCGCTTCCCGCTGACGCTGGGCGGCAAGGGGTCAGCGACGATCGGCGGCCTCGTCTCGACCAATGCCGGCGGCACACAGGTGCTGCGCCACGGGACGATGCGCGCGCTGGTTGCCGGGATCGAAGCGGTATTGCCCGACGGCAGCATCTTCGACGGCTTGGCGCCGCTCAAAAAAGACAATCGCGGTTATGACCTGCGCCACCTGTTCTGCGGGGCCGAGGGTACATTGGGCATCGTCACCGCGGCCAGCCTCCACCTCGTCCCCGCCGTCGCGGCGCGGCGCACCGCGTGGATCGCGGTCGATTCGCCGGAACGCGCGCTCCTCCTCCTCCGCCGGCTCGACACCGCCATCGGACGCGAACTCGAAGGCTTCGAGCTCATTCCGCACGCGTGCCTCGACGCGGTGCTCCGCCATATCCCGCAAACTCGCGCGCCGACAGCCGCGGTGCATCCCTGGTACGTGCTGGCCGAGCTGGCGGGCGACGACGACCAGGCACTGGAACAAGTCTTGGAAACCCAACTCGCGGCGTCTCTCGACGCCGGGCTTATCCGCGACGTCGTGATTGCCAAGAACGACAGCGAAAGCGAGGCGTTCTGGCGCCTGCGCGATTCCATCTCCGAGGCCGAACGTGCCGAGGGTCCGGCGCTGCAACATGACATCAGCGTCCCCGTCGATCTGATGCCGACCTTCATCGCCGATAATCCCGTGCGGTTGGAGCGGGCGTTTCCCGGCGCCCGCGCCCTGTCCTTCGGCCACCTCGGCGACGGGAACGTCCATCATCATATCCAGCCGCCGGTGGACAGCGACGGTGCGGCGTGGCTGACGCGCCACGGCACGTCCGTCAGCCATCTGGTCTATTCGCACGTCCTCGAACTCGGCGGATCGATTTCGGCCGAACATGGCATCGGCCAGATGAAACGCGACATAATGGCCGCGCTCGACAGCCCCGCGCGGCTCGCGGCGCTCCGGGCCATTAAGGCCGGACTCGACCCGGCGGGCATCTTCAATCCGGGCAAGCTGATCGGCTGACGCTTTCATGCCGCAAGGCTATCGCCCCCTTGCGCGGCGGTGCCGAGGTCAATAAGGCGCGCTGTTATCATTTGGCCCCGGCTGGTCGGGGCCGTCACCGGAGTTTCATTATGGCCACTGCGCCCGCACCCGCCAACCTGCCCTTGTTCTACAAGGATCTCGTACCGCTTTCGAGCGTCGATCATGCGGATTTCCACGCCCGTTCGCTGGATCAGGCCGATTTTCTGATCGACCAGCACGCCGTGCCGCTGACGTCGGACGAATTTGTGTCGGCATGCCGCCATTATCCGATCGTGTTTTCGGCGGGCGACAATCCGGTGCCGCTGGCGCTGATGGGTCTCAACGAGGGCGTCAACACCTTCGTCGATGCCGAAGGCAAGCTGATCAATCCCGTCTATGTTCCGGCCTATATCCGCCGCTACCCCTTCCTGCTTGCCCGCCTGCAGCCGGATTCGGACGAATTGTCGTTGTGCTTCGATCCGACATCGGAGGCGGTCGGCAAGTTCGAAGATGGCGAAGCGATGTTCGAGAACGGCCAGCCCACCGCGCCGGTGCAGGCCATTCTGGAATTTTGCAAGATGTTCGAGGAGGCCGGTCTCCGTACCGGCCAGTTCATGGACGAACTCAAGAAGGCGGACCTGCTGATGGAGGGTGAAGTCAGCATCCAGCCGGAAGGCAGCGACAAGCCCTATATCTACCGCGGCTTCCAGATGATCGATGAAACAAAGCTGCGCGAACTGCGCGGGGACGTGCTGCGCAAGATGATGCAGAACGGCATCCTGGCGTTGATCTTTGCCCATCTTTTCTCGCTGCAACTGATGCGCGAAGTGTTTGCCGAACAAGTGAAAGCAGGCAAGATTCCCGAGCTTCAAGAAGTTCCGGCCATCCAGGGAGCATGAACGCCATGGCCACCAGGGAAGCTTCGTCCGGCAAAGACGGATCGCGCTATACCCGGGTGGCCATCTGGCTTCACTGGCTGATTGGTCTGGCGGTCATCGCCAATATAGCGCTCGCCATGCTGACCGAAGGTCTGCCTCGGGAAACACGGGGCGCGGCGATGGACATCCACAAGGCGCTGGGAATCGCCGTTCTGGCATTGACGGTCATCCGTATTGGCTGGCGGCTGGGCCATCGTCCCCCGCCCCTGCCCGCGGCGATTCCGGGGTGGCAGCGGCTGCTCGGCCGTATCACCCACGGCCTGTTCTATATATTGTTGATCCTGTTGCCGCTGTCCGGATGGGTCTGGATGTCGGCGGCGGGCAGGCCGATCGATTTCTTCGGGTTGTTCGCGGTTCCCGTGATTGTCGCGCCGAACGAAGCGCTCGCCGATGTGATGCACGACCGGCACGAAGTGCTGGGGCTGACAATGCTGGCGCTGGCGGCGATCCACATTCTGGCGGTGCTCAAGCATCAGCTTGTCGACCGTGCCGGGTTTTTCGGCCGGATGAACCCGTTTTGATGCGGCTTTTTGCCGCTGCCTCAAAAATCGACGGCAATGCCCTTCAGCTCCCAGTCGCCGTAGCGCACCGGGTTTCGCCCGCCGGGCTGTTCCTCGGGCTTGTCCTCGCGGATCGGCGCCGGTGGCGGCACCGGGCTGTTGGTCCAGCCGGCGGGCGCCGTGACATGCGCCGGGCGCTTGGCAGCGCGGGGGGTGCCTCCGATGGTCGAGCTTTCGGTACGGTCCGTCATCGTGCCCCCCATATAGGATTGTTCATGCCATACGCCAAGTTCGCCAGGACCCGACATGGTTGATCGACCGCGTCGCGGCAGGCCACGCCCGCACAACGAACCCGATCCCGCGGGCACGGCGCCGCGCCGCGCCGCGTTGCGGCTGGTTGATGCGATCCTGCGCCGCGGCGACCCGCTCGATGTCGCGATGCACGCCGCGGCGCAAGGGCTCATCGGCCCCGATCGCGCCTTTGCGGTCGCGATTGCCTCCGAAACGCTGCGCTGGATGGTCGACATCGACGCACTGATCGACGGCGCGACCGCGCAGATTCTGCCCGACGATGTGAAATCGCGCGCGGTGCTGCGGATCGCGCTGGCGCAGCTGCTCGTCCTCAAAAACCCGGCCCACGCCGTCGTATCGACCGCGTTGCCACTCGTTGCGGGCGGCCCGCGGCGGCTTGTCCACGCGATCCTGTCGCGCGCGCAGCAGGAGCAATGGCAGCTCCCCGAACGCGCGACATTGCCCCTGCCCGCGGCCGGGCGATGGGCAGAGCAATGGGGCCTGCCAATGGTCGAGTCCGCCGAGGCGGCATGGAGCGCCCCGCCCCCGATCGACCTCAGCTTCGCCGTGGAACCGGACGCCGATGAATGGCCCGATGCGATGCCGCTCGCCCCCCGCCACCGGCGCCTGCCGCGCGGCCAGGCGGTCGAGGCCATGCCCGGCTATGCCGCGGGTGGCTGGTGGGTGCAGGATCTCGCCGCCACCCTGCCCGCGCGGCTGCTCGGCGCAGGCGACGGGCGCACGGTGCTCGACCTTTGCGCTGCGCCCGGCGGCAAGACGATGCAGCTCGCCGCGGCGGGCTGGAATGTCGTGGCCGTCGATGCCAGCGCCAAACGCCTTGAACGGCTCGGCGCCAACCTCGCGCGCACGGGGCTGGCGGCCGGGATCGTCCACGCCGATATCCGCAGCTGGACGCCCGCTGCGCCCGCCGACGCGGTGCTGCTCGACGCGCCCTGTTCGGCGACCGGCATCTTCCGCCGCCATCCCGACGTGCTGCACCGGATCGAACAGCGCCAGATCGACGAGATGGCGGCGCTCCAGCGCGATCTCCTGCAGCGGGCCGCGGCGTGGATCAAGCCGCGCGGGACGCTGGTCTATGCGACCTGCTCGCTCGAGCGTGCCGAGGGCGAAGAACAGGTGGCGGCCTTTCTGGACCGGAACCCGGCATGGCGCGTTCTGCCCGTTGGCCCGACCGAACTGCCGGACGCTATCGAACCCGACCCCGACGGCTTTGTCCGCACCCTGCCCGGCTCGCTTGCAGAAGCGGGTGGCCTCGACGGCTTCTTTGTCGCGCGGTTGCTGGCGCCCTAGGGTCAGGACCCATTAATTCCACGTTCGAGGCGTCGAAATGGCGAAGATATCGGGCCTTGGCGGATGCAGCGGGTAGCATCGCTACCCGCAAGGCCGCGAAGGTTCGAGATCGAAGCCATTTCGGCGTCCCTGCGGGATTTGACCGATTTTGCCCGGGGCAGCGTCGAAAAGTCTGGAAATATAATCATATTCCTGCGCCTTTCCTCCTCGCCCCGGGCAAAATCGCCTCAAACCTCGAGCGCGGAACTAATGGGTCCTGACCCTAGCCGCGGGACAAAGTCGACGCTGGACAGCGCGCAAAAGCCGTTTAGGGGGCAAAGCCGATGGCGACGATACCACCTCCCGAGGGCGAAGAGCCGGCAATGCCCGAACCGGCCTCCAAGGCTCCGTCGCCGCTCAGCTTTCCCGACTTCCGTTATTTCTGGATCGCGCGCTTCACCGCGGTGATGGCGACGATCGCGATGGTCGTCGTCATCGGTTACCAGCTGTATGACACCGCCCGCACCGATTATGGCATGTCGATCAGGGAAGCGTCGTTCCAGCTTGGCCTGCTCGGGCTGGCCCAGTTCATCCCGCTCGCCATCCTGACCCCGGTCGCCGGCTGGGCGGCCGACCGCTTTGAACGGCGCAGCGTCGCGATCTTTTCAAACCTGATCGACCTGCTGATCGCCGCCGCGCTCGGCTGGTTCACCTGGACCGACGCGCTGACCCTGCCGCTGCTGTTCGGCCTCGCCGCGCTGCACGGCGTGGCGCGCGTCTTTTCGGGTCCGGCGATGAGCGCGATCGCGCCCAATATCGTGCCGCCCGCGGTGCTGCCGCGCGCGATCGCGATGAGCAGCATCGCCTGGCAGTCGGCGTCGGTAATCGGCCCCGCGGCGGGCGGCCTGATCTATGCGGCGCACCCCGCCGCGGTCTATGTCTTTGCCGCGGCCCTGCTGGCGCTGTCGGCCTTCACACTCAGCCGCGTCCGCCGCGTCCAGCCTCCGCCCGCCGAAGTGCGCCGACATCCGCTGCGCGAAATGGTCGACGGGTTGCAGTTCGTCTGGACCGAGCGCTTCCTGCTCGGCACGATCACGCTCGACCTGTTCGCCGTGCTGCTCGCCGGCGCCACGGCGATGTTCCCGGTCTTCGCGCGCGACATTTTGGACGCCGGCCCCGAAGGCGCCGGGCTCATGCGCGCCGCGGTCGCCTTTGGGTCAGTCGCTGTCGCGGTCGGGCTCGCGATCCGCCCGATCGAGCGCAACGTCGGCGTCAAGATGCTGTGGGCCGTCGCGGTGTTCGGCGCCACAACCATCGCGTTCGGCTATTCGACCAGCCTCCTCTTGTCGCTCGCCCTGCTCGTCGTCATGGGCGCCGCCGACATGTTCTCGGTCTTCGTGCGCGGCACGTTGATCCAGCTCAACACCCCCGACCATATGCGCGGCCGCGTCAGCGCGGCCTCGGGCCTTGCCATTTCGGCATCGAACGAACTTGGCGAAATGCGCGCCGGGGCGATGGCCGCAGCGCTGGGGCCGATCGGCGCGGTGGTGATCGGCGGTGCCGGCGCGATCGGCGTGACGGCGCTCTGGGCCTGGCTGTTTCCGGAGCTTCGCCGCGCGCGCACCTTCGAACCGCAGTTCCGGCGCGACCGCTGAACATTTCGTCGCTACCGGTCCACCATTGATCGCAAGCCTATTGTCAATTAATTAAGTTGAATTATATCGGATGCACCCGTCACCGCGGTTCTCTCTGTCCCCTGAGTGGAGCAACCGTCATGCAACGCAGCATATTCCGTCACAAAATTCTGACCATCCCCGGCCTCAACAACAGCGGCCCGACCCATTGGCAAAGCCTTTGGGAACATAAATTCCCGCCCAGCGAGCGCGTCGACCTCGGCCGTTGGGACAATCCCGACCGCGACCAGTGGGTCAATCGGATCGCCGCCGCCGTTGCCGCCGAACCCGAACCGGTGCTTGTCGCCGCGCACAGCCTCGGCTGCCACGCCTTTGCCCATTGGTTCAGCGGAGCCAGCGCGGTATCGCGCACCCAGGTCGCGGGCGCTCTGCTGGTCGCCCCTCCGGACCTGTCCCGTTTGCGCCAGAATCACGCGGTCGCCGGTTTCGGCGAGGCGCCATCTTTCTCCAGCCGCGTCCCGATGATCGTCGTCGCCAGCGACAATGATCCTTACGCCAAATCCGCGCATGTCTGGCATCTGTCGCGAAAATGGGATGCGCGCTTCGTCAACGCCGGTCCGTTCGGCCATATCAACGCCGACTCGCGGATCGGGGACTGGCCTTATGGACAGTATCTGCTCGCCTCGTTACAACCCGCGCCGACGCCGGCCCTGGCGGACGAGGCCCGCTGGCTCCGCGCCGGCGACTGGCCAAATCGCGTCCGCCGCGACCCGCGGTTCGAATTCAACGAAAGAGCGCACCGACCATGAAAGCCAATTCGATCCTCGATACCATCGGCAACACCCCGCACATCCGCGTGGCAAAGCTTTTCCCCGATGCCGAAGTCTGGGTGAAGTCGGAACGCAGCAATCCCGGCGGGTCGATCAAGGATCGCATCGGGCTGGCGATGATCGAGGCGGCCGAACGCGACGGCAGCCTGAAAACCGGCGGCACCATCGTCGAGCCGACGTCGGGTAACACCGGCATCGGCCTCGCGATGGCCGCCGCGGTCAAGGGCTACAAGCTCGTCCTCGTGATGCCCGAATCGATGTCGCTCGAACGCCGCCGGTTGATGCTCGCTTATGGTGCGACCTTTGACCTGACGCCGCGCGAAAAGGGGATGAAGGGCGCGATCGAACGTGCAATCGAGCTCGTCGAAACCACTCCCGGCGCGTGGATGCCGCAGCAGTTCGAAAATGAAGCCAATATCGACGTCCATGTCCGCACCACCGGACCTGAAATCCTCGCGGATTTCAAGGACACGCCCATCGATGCAATTATCACCGGGGTCGGTACCGGGGGTCATATCACCGGTACCGCGCAGTTCCTGAAACAACATTGGCCGAACCTGAAGGTGTTCGCGGTCGAACCCGAAGCCTCGCCGGTCATTTCGGGCGGCCAGCCCGCGCCGCACCCGATCCAGGGCATCGGTGCCGGCTTCATCCCGCGCAACCTGCACACCGACCTGCTCGACGGGGTAATCAAGGTCGATGCCGCCGCCGCAAAGGACATGGCGCGCCGCGCCGCAACCGAAGAAGGGATGCTCGTCGGCATATCGTCGGGGGCAACACTCGCAGCAATCGCGCAGAAGCTCGCCGAACTGCCCGCGGGCAGCCGCGTACTCGGTTTCAACTACGACACCGGCGAGCGTTATCTGTCGGTCC
>JAHCKJ010000050.1 GCA_026125835.1 Sphingopyxis sp. | reverse complement strand
AAGCTCTTGGCCGAAGCGATGCTGGACAATGCCGTGCTGAAGGATCTGGCATCAAAAAATGGTGACTGGACTTGTAACGGTTTTGCGCCGGTCGTCTATCTCGCTATGCCACCTTGGCTTCGAATGCGAGCGGGCTAATCCCGCCCAGATATGAATGGCGCCTGCGGGTGTTGTAGAACCCGTTGATGTATTGGAAGATGGCAGCTTCAGCCTGACGCCGGGTTGGCCACTTCTGCCGCCAGATCAGTTCTGCCTTCAGGGATTTGAAGAAGGTCTCGACGGCAGAGTTGTCGTAGCAATTGCCCTTGCCACTCATCGATGGGCGCAGGCCGTAGGTCTGCAACTTCTTCTGATAGGCATAGGAGCAATACTGGCTGCCGCGATCGGAATGGAACATGCAACCAGGCGGTGGGTTGCGCAGCCGCACCGCCATATCGAGTGCACGGATCGCTAGATCCTTCTTCATCCTGTCGCTGACAGCCCAGCCCACAACCCGCCGACTATGCAGATCAAGGATGAGAGCCAGGTAGAGCCAGCCTTCCTGTGTCCAGATATAGGTGATGTCGCCGGCCCACTTTTGGTTGGGCGCAGCGGCAACAAAATCCCCGTCCAGCCAGTTGGCCGCAACACCCAGGCGGTGGTTGCTGTCGGTGGTGACCTTGTGTCTGCGGGTGCGGACCGGCTTTATCCCGTTGATCTTCATCAGTCGCCCGACACGGCGCTCGCCGACAGCGAGGCCCGCCTCCTTGAGCTCCATTGTCATCCTCGGGCGACCATAGCTGCCCAGGCTCAGGCTATACTGCTCCCGGATATGGGCCAGCACTGCCATGTCCGTGCGGGAACGCTGGCGACTGGCCGCGTGCGCCACGAACGATAGCCACGAGGGCTGACCTGCATCACCCGGCACATCGTCTCAACCGGCCAGACATGACGCCAGCTCTCCACGAAAGCGAACCTCACGGACGCTGGCTCGCGAAGAACTGTGTGGCCTTTTTTAGGATGTCCCTCTCCTCCTTGAGTACGCGGTTCTCAAGGCGAAGCCGTTCGTTCTCAAGGGCCAGATCTGCCTGCGGCGCTGACACCAGATCAGTTGGTCGATATTGCGCAAGCCACTTGCCCCGCGTCGATTTACCAATGCCCAAATCCTGGGCCACACGCTCACGCGATAGCCCACTGGTCAGCGCAATCCGCACCGCCTCCTGCTTGAACTCTTCGGAATGCTTCATCATCTCGTCGGTCTCCTGTTGCGAGCTCTAAACGCTCAGGTGACCGGCGCAAAACCGTTACAAGTCCAGAAAGCTTCTTCTCCTCGCTCAAGACCGAGCGGATCGCGAAGAAGGTCTACCGCACGAGGGCTCAGGCGACGGCGGATGTGTTCGACTACGTCGAATGCTTCTACAACCGGACCCGGCGTCACTCGACACTGGGCTATCTCAGTCCTATCGACTTCGAACGTGAAGCTGGGGTAGCCTGAATGAACTTATCTCGGTGTCCACCAAACCGGCAGCAGGCCATACCTCTCTGGCATCGACCTCATACGCTGCCCAAGCGCGCGGAAATGTTCCGGGCGATCGCCGCAGCCTTCGCTAACCACATCCTTCATTCCGAACCTATAGAAGCTCAGCGGGGTGAACTTCGCCGGGATGTTGGGCGTGATCAATTTTTTGTCCGGTATCGCCGAACGGGGCCGTCAGGCGATCCGCATCGACCTTCGCTTGATCGCGGGCAGCCTGGCGGATTTCGCACTGGCGTATTGACCGGGTCTCAACTTCGTATTCGGCTTGCGTGTCGAACGCATGTGCTACTATCCGCCTGTTGAATGCGGATGGTCGTCCTCGAGATGAATTGGCCGCCGCTCGAAGGACGCTCGATGGCAAGACATCTGATTGCGATATGCTTGGTGATGCTCGTCCTTTGCTTTCCTGCCGCCACGGCTCGGACGCCGGATCTTTTCGTGGATCACCGCAGCACCACAGTGGAGGCTGCCGAGAAGCTGGACGGTGAAGAGGGGCGGGACGCACTGCTTCTTGCTACGATACCTTCGGGCTCCTGGTTCGCGCATGGGACACCGGATTTCGTTGAAGCAAAGGTGCGGGATGTCGTCGGCCGCGCAGCCGCCGAAGCCCGGCTTCCTGTTATCGTCGCCTATAATATTCCATTTCGGGATTGTTCGCTTTACTCGGCGGGCGGCGCCGCAGACACCGATGCTTACCTCCGCTGGATTGGCGGGTTGGCAGCGGGGATTGGTAGTTCGCCCGCGATGGTCATTCTGGAACCGGATGGGCTCGGCATTATTCCATGGCATCGGACGCTTGTAGGCGAACTTGAGGCTTGTCAGCCCGAAGGCCAGGGAGAAGGCGCCGCAGTGCGACGTTATGAAGAGTTGCGGGGGGCCGTTGCGGTTCTCGCGGAATTGCCCAACGTCCGGGTGTATCTGGATGGAACCGGCAGCAGTTGGTTGACGCCCGGCGAAATCGCTTCCCGGCTCATCAGAGCCGATGTCGGCAAAACGGCCGGCTTCTTTCTCAACGTGTCCAACTTCGAGAGCGACACACGCGTCATCCCGTATGCGCGGTGGGTCAGCGACTGCATCGCATTGGTGACGCACCGTGGGCTGGATGCGCGTGAATGCCCCAGTCAATTCAATCCGGCGAGCTTCGACAACGAAGCGACCTGGGCAACAACCGATGCAGCATATGACCAGCTTTTTGAAAAGACGGGGCTGAAACGCAACCCGGACCAGCAACTGCATGCGGTAATCGATACCAGTCGCAACGGGAAAGGGTCATGGAAGCCGCCGACGGCGCAGTATCGCGATGCGGAGATCTGGTGCAATCCTCCCGGCCGCGGCTTGGGGCGACGGCCTAGGCTCGAAAGCGGGGAGCCTTATGTGGATGCCTTTTTGTGGATCAAGGTGCCGGGAGAATCTGACGGCGAATGCCTGCGCGGCACCGGGGGGCCCGCTGATCCGGAGCGCGGCGTCAAGGCGCCCCCGGCAGGACATTGGTTTCCTGCTCAGGCACGCGAACTGATCCAACTGGCCAATCCGCCCCTAGCGTCGGAATGATACTTTTCGCCAGAATCGTTCCTTAAAGGCCCGGCGGCGCAGCGGTCGAGGCGCGGACCAACAACTCGTGGACATGATCGCGGCGTTGCAGTGCAGCGGCAGATCCAGTGCCGTCAAGTTCCGCGATCAGCCGATCGGCGGCGTCCCAT
The DNA here is from genome assembly GCA_026125835.1 of Sphingopyxis sp. GTDB lineage: Bacteria > Pseudomonadota > Alphaproteobacteria > Sphingomonadales > Sphingomonadaceae > Sphingopyxis. The sequence continues at coordinate 8,172 of JAHCKJ010000050.1, read as the reverse complement.
GCCATCTCGCGTACCGGCTGGTGGACGGTTGTGAGTTGGGGCCAGGCGGTTCGGGATACTTCCGAATTGTCGAAACCGGCGACCGACAATTGGTCGGGAACGGACACGCCGAGGTCGCGCGCCGCGGCAATCGCGGCGACGGCCATATCGTCGTTCTGCGCCAGGATTGCGGTGGGGCGAAGCGGGCGGTCGAGCAGCGTCCGCGCGACCTGGTACCCGACGTCATGGGTGAAATCGCCGGTGCCGACGAGCGATTCGTCGATCCTAACCCCGGCTTCGCTAAATGCCTGGCGATATCCTTCCATACGGCCCCGGCTGGCGGCATGGGACGGATCGCCCAGGATGACGCCTATCCGCCGGTGACCGAGCGACAGGATATGGGCGGCGACGGTATGGCCGGCGGCGACTTCGTCCATCGCGACGACCAGACCGCGATCGAGGTCGCTGTGCGGCGTGATGCGGGCGTAAGGCAGCTTCTGCCGCTCGATCATATCGAGCAGCAGCGGCTGGTCGCACGCCGGCGGTGCGAGCAAGACGCCGTCGAGCCCGGCGCGCAGGAGCAGCTTGCCCAGTTCTTCGGGTCGGCTCGCGACATGGTTGAAAGGAAGGACGACCAGGCGATAGCGTTCGTTTTCGAGGCGGCCGAGCGCGCCGTTCTGCAATTCGACCACATAGCTGGGACTGGGCCGTTCGTAGGTCAGCCCGATCAGAAACGAGCGGCGGGCAATCAGGCTCTGCGCCGCCAGATTGGGATGGTAATCGAGCGCCGCCGCGGCCTCCTTGACCTTGCGGCGCACCGCATCGCTGACATGGGGGGCGTCATTAAGCGCGCGCGAAACCGTTTTGGGCGTGACGCCCGCGATCCGCGCGATATCAACGATCGTCGAGCGTTTCGAAATCTGTCCCTCCGATCAGTGGCTTAGCGCATATTTCCCGGCTCGTCCCATGCGCCGTGACTTCCCTTTAGCGTCACTATTGACTTCTGTCGAGAATCAACGGTAAACGTTGACCGATACGACGGTAAACGTTGACATGTCGGGGAGAGGAAATGACTTTGTCACGCGCGGCTAAAGTGGTGCTTGGGGCGGCTTCGCTCGCTGCGTTGCTTTCTTCCCATGGCTTCGGCCCGGCGGCGGCGCAGACGGCGGGGTTGAACGCCGAGGCGACCCCCGGTAACTGGCCAGCGCGCGCCGCGACGGTCGTTGCGGACCCGGCGGTCGAAACGCGCGTCGACGCGCTGCTCGCCGCGATGTCGCTCGAGCAAAAGGTCGGGCAGATCATCCAGGCCGATATTGCCAGCGTGACGCCGGAAGATGTTTATCGCTATCATCTCGGCTCGGTGCTGAATGGCGGAAATTCCGATCCGGGTGGCCGTTACAACGCGCCGGCAAAGGATTGGCTGGCGGCCGCCGATGCCTTTTATGCCGCGTCGATGCGGCCGCACGGCAAACTGCCCCGCATCCCGGTGATCTGGGGCAGCGATGCAGTCCACGGCCATAACAATGTCGTCGGCGCGACGCTGTTCCCCCACAACATCGGCCTTGGTGCGGCGCGCAATCCCGACCTCATCCGCCGGATCGGCGCCGCGACCGCGCTCGAGATGCGCGTCACGGGACTCGACTGGACCTTTGCGCCGACATTGGCCGTGGTGCGCGACGATCGCTGGGGCCGTACCTATGAGGGCTTTGGCGAAACGCCCGAGATCGCGACCAGCTATGCGGCGCCGCTGATCGAAGGTTTGCAGGGCCGGATGGGCGACAAGGACTGGCTGCGCGGCCCGCACATCATCGCCACCGCCAAGCATTTCCTGGGCGACGGCGGCACCCGCGGCGGCAAGGACCAGGGCGATGCCGAAATGCCCGAGGCCGCGCTGCGCGACCTGTTCAGCCCGCCCTATCTTCCCGCGCTCGATGCGGGTGTCCAGTCGGTGATGGTGAGTTTTTCCAGCTGGAACGACGTCAAGATGCACGGCAATCGATCGTTGCTGACGGGCGTGATGAAGGAGCGGTGGAATTTCGACGGCTTTCTGGTCGGCGATTGGAACGGCCATGGCCAGGTTGCCGGCTGTACCGCAACCGATTGTCCGCAATCGGTCATCGCCGGGCTCGACATGTTCATGGCGCCGGACAGCTGGAAAGAGCTGTACCGGACGACGCTCGACCATGCGCGCAACGGCACCCTGCCGGCCGCGCAGCTTGACGAGGCGGTGCGGCGGATCTTGCGCGTCAAGGTTCGCGCCGGGATGTTCGAGGCCGGCAAGCCGTCGTCGCGGCCCTATGGCGGACGGTTCGAACTGCTCGGCAGCAAAGAGCATCGTGCGCTGGCGCGCCAGGCGGTGCAAGAGTCGCTCGTCTTGCTCAAAAATGCGGGCGGCCTGCTGCCGCTCAAGCCCGGCGCCAGCATCCTCGTTGCCGGTGACGGCGCCGACAATCTGACCAAGCAGACCGGCGGCTGGACGCTGAGCTGGCAAGGGACGGGGACGAAGCGCAGCGACTTTCCGAACGCGCAGTCGATCTGGGAAGGGATCGAGGCCGAGGTCAAGGCGGCGGGCGGGGCCGCGACGCTTGCCGTCGACGGACGCTATTCGGCGAAACCCGATGCCGCGATCGTCGTTTTCGGCGAAGACCCTTATGCCGAGTTTCAGGGCGACCGTCCCGACGTCGGTTATGACGATGCCAAGAATCTGGCGCTCATGCAGCGTTTGAAAGCCGAGGGCGTGCCCGTCGTCGCCGTTTTCCTGTCGGGACGCGCGATGTGGGTCAATCCGTTCCTCAATGCGTCGGATGCCTTTGTCGCGGCGTGGCTGCCGGGCTCGGAAGGCGGCGGCGTCGCCGATGTCCTGTTCGGCAAGGCCGACTTCAAGGGGAAGCTGCCCTACAGCTGGCCCAAATCGAGTGACCAGGCGGCGGTCAATGTCGGCGATGCCGATTATGATCCGCTTTTCCCATATGGTTTCGGGCTGACCTTTGCAGACAAGGGCGAGCTGGCGCCGCTGCCCGAGGTGCGCGCAGGCGCCGTCGCGGCCGATCCGGGCCTGTTGTTCGGGGCCGGCAAACCGGGCGCCGGGCGGCGGTTGTTGCTCGGCGAACCCGGCGCGCTGTCGACCAATCCCGGCCCCGATCTGGTCGAGGCGCGCCCGGCCGATCGGGTGGCGCAGGAGGATTCGGTGCGTCTTCGCTGGACCGGGGCGGGGCGGGCGGTTGCCGCGATCGTCGAGGATGCGCCGGTCGACCTGACGCGCGAGACGAACGGCGAGCTGGCGCTCGAGCTCGAGCTGCGTGTCAACGCGCCGCCGTCCGCCGGTGTCAGCCTGCTCATGGGCTGCGGGGCCAACTGCACCGGCGGGTTCCCGCTGCGCAGCGTGCTTGCCGAAGCCGCAAGCACCGGCAAATGGACTCGAATTGCGGTACCGCTGCGCTGCTTTGCGCGGGCGGGGGTCGACATGAGCCGCGTCGAGACGCCGCTCAGTTTCGCGACATCGGGAACGCTCGACATCACCATGTCCGCGGCGCGCATCGTGTCGCCGTCGGGACCGCAGCTTGCATGCAAATAAAAGTCAGAACAGGGAGGATGAGATGACAAGGGGTAAAAATATGCGCGCGGCGCTCTTCGTGCTGCTTTCGACGGCCGCGACGATCCCGGCCCACGCCCAGACCGCGGCGGCAGCCGGCGCAAGCGCGGATCGCGACGAGATCATCGTCACCGCGAACCGCCGCGAAGAAAATTCGCAGGATGTGTCGGGCGTAGTGCAGGCGCTCGGCGCCGAGCAGCTCCGCCAGGACGGCATTGTCGAGCTGCGCCAGTTGCAGGTTGCCGTGCCGGGGCTCAGCATTGCCAATCAGGAAGGCAATGTCGAAATCTTCATCCGCGGTGTCGGTTCGGCGAACAACACCGAACTCGGCGATCCGGGTGCGGCGCCGCACCTCAACGGCGCTTATATCCCGCGGCCGCGCGGGCTGGGCCTGATGTTCTACGATCTCGACCGCGTCGAGGTGAACAAGGGGCCGCAGGGGACGCTGTACGGCCGTAACGCCCTTGCCGGTACGCTCAACATCATCACCGCAAAACCGCGCCTCGGCGAGTTTGGCGGCTATGCGCAGGCCGAGGTCGGCAACCGCTCCTCCTATGGCGCGGAGGGCGCGCTCAACATCCCGCTCGGCGAGACGCTCGCGGTGCGCGCGGCGGGTTATTATATCAATCGTGACTATGGCTTCAAAAATGTCTCCACCGGCGCGCCGGCCAGCGGCCTCAAGCCCGCGGGCCTCGAGGAAAATTACGCCGGCCGCCTGTCACTGCTCTGGGAACCGAGCGACCGGCTGAGCATCTCGATCGTCGGCGATTATGGCAAGGAAACGGGCACCGGCTATCCGGGCGCGAACATCTTCAGCGCGGTGGTCGCGAGCGGTCTGCGCCCAGACAAGCTCAACCTCAAAAATGTCGTCTATCGCGGCCTGCAGGGCGACATGGAAAATGAGCTCTGGGGCGTGCAAGGCAAGATCAACTATGATTTCGGCAGCTTCGGCGCCGAGCTCACCGGCAGCTACCGCTCGGTCGATTTTTACCAGGTCAACGCGTCGAGCGACGGCATCGATTATCCCGGCCGCGATTTGTCGGCGGTCCAGTACGACAATTTCTCGGGCAATTTCTGGCAGACCAAGTCGAAAAGCCAGGTCTATGAAGCGCGGATCTTTGCGAACGACGACCAGCGGCTGCGCTGGAACCTCGGCGCCTTCTATTTCAACGAGGATCAGGCGGTCGGTTATCTCGCGCTCGCCGATCGCGGCTATTGCTGCTATTCGGCGAGCGAATTCACCATGCCCGACGTGAATGGCGAGGTTTACGCCTTTTACGCCGACGGCACCTTCGATGTCACCGACCGGCTGCGTTTCCTTGCCGGCATCCGTTACACCGAAGAAAAGAAATCGCGCTACGGGATCGGCGGCAACTGGGCTTTGACGCTTGGCGGCGAAGATTTTGCCTGTTGCTTTGCAACGCGTGTGGGGACCGAGGGTTTCCGCCCAGCGCTGCTCGACCGGCCGAATTTCAACGTCAGCAACATCACCACGCCGCAAGGCCAGGCCCAGTTCCTGATCGAAGGGATCAAGACGCCCGGCCTCCGCGATACGCTGATCGCGCAGATCGGCGCGATTGCGAACGGGACCAACCCCAATGGCACCTGCATCGATCGGCCCGACATCGACAACGGCTTTGTCAATTGCCCGACGCTCAATCCGTCCGATCGCAACGGCGGGTTCAGCTATGCCAATCTGACGATCCCCGGGCAGCAGATCGGCAGCTCGAAATTCGATTTCATCGACTGGCGGCTGGGGGTCGAATATGACCTTAGCGACGACAATATGCTCTATGCCAAAGTTTCAACGGGGCACAAATCGGGCGGTTTCAACGACAGTTTCAACGGCTCGCCGATTCCCGAGGCGTTCAGCCCCGAAAAATTGCTCGTCTATGAAATCGGCAGCCGCAACAGCTTCGACCTGTTCGGACGCCGCGCGGTCTTCAACCTCACCGGTTTCTATTATGACTATTCGAACCAGGTGTTCCAGGATCTGACCTGCATCAATCTCGACAACACCCAGACCCCGCCGGTGTGCAACGGCTATTCGCTGGTAAACCGCAACATCGGCGCGTCGCGTATCTATGGCGCCGAGGCGGAAATGCGCGTGAAGCTGCCGGGCAACTTCGGGCTCGACATCAACGCGGCCTATCTTGACACCAAGATCACGCGGGGGACGGTGGCGGACGCCCGCGCGCAGGACTTTGGCGCAGGCGGCAATTCACCGCTTATCAGCCTCGTCGGCAACCGGCTGCCGCTGGCGTCCAAGATGAATATCAGCGCGCGCCTGTCGCAATGGTTCGACGCGGGGCCGGGCCGGCTCGACTGGCAGGCGCTGCTGAACTACCGCTCGTCCTATTTCTTGAGCCAGTTCAACGAGGACGACATTGTTTTCCTCGACGGCACGCGGCAGAGCGCGTTCGACGCGGGCTTTCCCGACCGGCAAAAGGGTTATGTCACGCTCAACCTCGGCATCGGCTATACGATCGACAATTTCCGGCTCGAAGCCTGGGCGAGCAACTTCCTCAACGAAGAGGTCTCGCAAAAGGCGTTGGTCGGCTCGTCGCTCAACATCCGCTTCCTCAACGACGCGCGCAGCTATGGGCTTCGCGTTCGCGTAAACTTCTAGCATAAGGGGGAGCCGCCCGGGCCGTATCGCGGTTCGGGCGGCTGCAGATATGTGTTCCGCCGCGTTTCGCGCCCTTGGTGGCGCCGGGCACGGACGGCTTGCGGGGGCTCTGGACCAGTGACATCGGCACACGTCACCGGTAGCGCACGCCGGCAACCAGCCCGTTTTCTGTTTCTCTACGCGCTGGCTTATGCCGGAGGGGTTGTAGCCTACACGCCCTTTCTGATCCTCGTCCTCCCGGCACGCGTCACCGAACTGGCGGGCGCCGAGGATATTCGCTGGCTGGGCTATATTGTCTTTGCCGGTGCGGTCGCCGCCAGCGTGTCGGGCATCCTGTCGGGCTGGCTCAGCGACCGGACGCGCAGCCGCCGGATCTGGGTCGCCGCGGGGCTGGCGGCGACGATCATCGCCCAGCTTGCGATGGCGAAGTGCGAGACGATCACCGCGCTATTGTGGGCGGTCGTGGTGTGGCAGGTGGCGCTCAACCTGATGCTGGTCCCGCTGATCGCGTGGGCCGGCGACCGCGTTCCCGACGACCAGAAGGGCATGCTCGGGGGCTTGTTGTCGATCGCCCCGCCGCTCGGCGCGCTCTCGGGGATCGTGCTGCCCGCGGGCGATGCCGCGTTCGATATCCGGCTGGCGATCATCGCGGCGATGACGGCGGCGATGGTGCTGCCGCTGCTCCTGCTCGCCGACCGCCAGCAGGCGCCGCCGCTGACGATCCAGCCGACGCCCGGCGACGCGTTGCATGCTCGGCTGGCCGCGCAAAGGATCGGGATGTGGACGGCACGCCTGCTGATGCAGTTGTCGGGCGCGGCGCTCGCCGCCTATCTTTATTTCTGGCTCCGCGACATCGATCCGTCGATGCACGACGGCGCCAAGACGCTCCTGTTTGCGGCAGGCCTGGCGATCTCGGTGACGGCGGCGCTGGGGCTTGGCCGCTGGAGCGACCGTAGCGGTCGCGCTTTTCGCGTTCTCGCATGGCTGGCCCTGGTCGCCAGTGTCACGCTCGTTCTGATGGCGGTTTCGGGCGCACCGGCGACGGCAAAGCTCGCCTATGTCCTGTTCGTCAGCGCCAACGCGACCTTTCTGGCGCTACATGCCAGTCAGATGCTGACCGTCCTGCCGGATGCCGCGACGCGCGCCCGGGGGATCGGTGTCTTCAACCTTACCAACACCGCGCCGTCGCTCATCATGCCCTGGATCGCAATCTCGCTGGTGCCCGGCTCCGGTTTTGGCGCCCTTTTTCTTGTCCTTGCGCTGCTCGCGCTGCTCGCCGCGGCGCTGCTTGCCGCGATGCCTGTCGCGCGATGACGGGCGTTTGCGGCATCGTGCGGGGGCCACGCTCCGTCGCGCTTCCGTCATCACCTGCCCGGGGTCAATGCCTCGCTACCGGGCACCCGGTCCATCCTGCCCCTATTGTTTGAGGAGAGTTTCATGGCGCTCGCATCGCAAGATTTCACCGCCGATCCGGCTGTACCCAGCGGCGAAAGCCCGCACGTCGACGCGCCCGAGCTTCGCCTGTTCGTGATGGGCCTGTTTTTCATATTCGGCGGCATCACCAGCTTGAACGATGTCATCATTCCAAAGCTCAAGGAGCTGTTTACGCTCAACTTTACCCAGGCGATGCTCATCCAGTTCTGTTTTTTCACCGCCTATCTGGTCATCGGGATTCCCGGCGCGAAACTGGTCAAGAAGATCGGTTACATGCGCGGCGCGGTCGTCGGATTGCTCACCATGATGATGGGTTGTCTATTGTTCATTCCCGCCTCGCAGAGTGCCACTTATGCCCTGTTTCTCGCCGCGCTGTTCGTGCTGGCGAGCGGCGTGGTGGTCGTTCAGGTCGTGACCAATCCGCTCATTTCGCTGCTCGGAAAACCCGAAACCGCGCACAGCCGGCTGACCTTTGCGCAGGCGTTCAACTCGCTGGGAACGACCGTGTTTCCGATCGTCGGCTCGATCCTGATCCTTG
>JAHCKJ010000005.1 GCA_026125835.1 Sphingopyxis sp. | reverse complement strand
CGGGGCTGTTCTTTGCCGGCGGCTGGGGACTGAAGGGGCTGTTTGTCGCGCATCTCTGCTCGCTGGCGATTACCGCGATCCTGTGCGTCCGCCTGCTGCGCCGCTATTATGTCTTTGGCGAACTGCTGCGCGGCGGCCGGGGCAGCGAGACGGCGCGCAATACGTTCCGCGCCGGGCTGTCGATCCTGCCGTCGAACGTCATCGCGCGGCTGTTCGGCGACGCGCCGGCGCTGATCCTCAACCTGCTGCTGCCCGGCGCGGCGGGCGCGGCCGCGGCGGGTCTGTTCACGATCGCACGCAAATTGTCGAGCGTCGTCCAGCTGGTCCGCGTCGCCTTTGTCTATGTGCTCGCGCCGCTCGCCGCGAGCGCCGAACGTGCCGACCGCGCGCAGGTCGCCGACATCTATGCCTATGCCACGCGGTTGATCGCCGCGATCGCGCTGCCGCTCGCCGCGGTGCTCGCGGCGGGCAGCGCACCGCTGCTCAGCCTGTTCGGCACCGAGGCCCGGGTGGCGCAGGCCGCGCTCGTCATCCTGCTGTTCGCGCGCGCCGCCGAAGCGGTGCTCGGCATCTCGCTGCCCGTGCTCCAGGTCGTCGCCGCTTTCCGTCACCAGCTGACCGCCAGCATCATCGGCGTGATCGTGGCGGTCGCCGCGGGTTGGTTCATCGTCGGACAGATGGATGCGCTGACCGGCGTCACGCTGGCGATGTCGATCGGCCTGGTGGTCATGGGCGGCGTTCCGATGGTGCAGCTGGCGTTGAACGAAAGGCTTCAACCGTTTGACCACCAGTTTCCCGCCGTGGCGCTCAAGGGACTGGCGATCATGCTGCTCGCAGGCGGCACCGCGCTGCTGGCGGGACAATTGCCCGACGCCGTAGCGCTACCGCTGATCATATTGCTCGCGGTCGGTGCGATCTGGCTGTCGCTGCGCTTTGCCCTGCCCCACGCCGACCGTGCGTCGCTGGGCAAGACGGCGCGCAAGCTGCGCCTGGCCTGATCGATTCGGTCTTATTTTGGCCGCAAAATTCGCTAGAGCGGTGCGACCTTATTCTGATGCCGCAGCTGCGGCCAACAGGCGGAACCCATGTACCAGACCGAACTCGCGCGCAGCGGCAAGCGCCTCTTTTTCATTCGCGGCACCTATATCTATATCACCATCGCGATTTCGGTGCTGATTGCCTGGTGCAGCAAGGACTGGGGCCCGTTCCGGACGGCGTTCGGCGATTGCGCCTGGTTCTGGCTGTCGCTCGGCGTCGCCAGCGCCGGGGCAATCGTGCGCGTGTTCACCAGCGGCTGGGCCGCGCTCGGAACCTCGGGGCGCGCGAAGGTCGCCGCGGAGGCAAGCGAGCTCAACACGACGGGGCCGTACAGCCTGGTGCGCAACCCGCTCTACGTCGGCCGCATCCTGAACTTCACCGGCATCGCGATGCTGTCGGGCAGCTGGGTGTTCGGCGCGATCGTCTTTCTGCTGGCGGTCCTGATCTACGAGCGCATTTCGATCTATGAGGAAGAATTTCTGCGCGAAAAATTCGGCGCGGCGCACGCCGAATGGGCGAAGGATGTTCCCGCGCTGCTTCCCCGCCTGCACGGCTGGGTGAAACCCAAATATCCCTTCTGGTGGAAGCGGATGATCTGGCGCGAACAGAACAAGCTGTTCCTGCTCGCTACCACCGTCTTCCTGACCTGGTTCGCGCGGCTCGACTTCAATTTCGATGCGCTGACCGCGGCGCAATGGAACTGGGTCTATGCCTATGCGGCGCTCGTCGTCGTCCGCTTTATCATCGGCGGGCTGAAAATGGCCGGTTTTTTCAAGGAATTGAGCTGAATTGATGGGGGGCGACCTCGCTCCCCTGATCGCAGTCGTCGGCAGCGACGGATCGGGCAAGTCGACGCTGTCGGCGGACCTGCTCGCGCATATCCAGCAGAGCCGCGCGGCGGAGTCCGGCTACCTCGGTCTCGGTTCGGGCGAGCAAGGGCGGCGCATCGGACGATGGCCCGTCATTGGCCCGCCGCTGCACCGCTTTCTCGACGGCATCGCCGACCGCTTGCGCGAACCCGGCGAGCCGATCCCCGGCTATCTGGCCGCGCGCTATGCGCTGAACAAATCGCGGAAGCGCCGCGCCAGATTCGACGAACTGCTCGCGCAGCGGCGCGCGGGCAAGGTGATCGTCACCGACCGTTATCCGCAGGTCGAGGTTCCCGGCCTGCACGACGGGCCGATCCTCGCCGGCATCGCGACCAGCCCGCGGCTCGCCGCGATGCAGGCGGCGGAACGCGCGCTCTATGCGGAAATGGCGGCGTACCGACCGACGCTGGTGATTCGCCTGCACGTCGACGTCGATACGGTGATGGCGCGCAAGCCCGACCATAACCGCGACCTCATCAAGCGCAAGGTCGAGACGGTGCCGCTGCTGGCGTTCAACGGCGCGCCGATCGTCGATATCGACGCAACGATGCCCTATGCCGACGAGCTGGCGCTGGCGACCGCGGCGGTGGCCGGGGCGCTGGGTTCGGCCTGACCCCTACCTCTGTGTTCGTGTCGAGCGAAAATTAGAGGCTGGTTTTGCTTGCCATGATCGTCTCGATCATTTCGATATCCGCCGGCTTGTCGGCGTCGATGCACGCTTCGGGTTCGGACATCGGCACGACCGTCGCCGCAAGGCCGAAACGCCGGCCCGCGCGCGCGACGCCCTGCTGGATCGTGAACAGCCGGAGCAGCGCGCCGATCAGCAGCCACGGGCCGAAAGCGGCAACGATCTTCAGCCCCTTTTTGCGGTCGCGTTCGATCCGGCCCCAGAAATCGAGCAGTGGCAGCACCCGCCGCCCGCGCAGGTAAAACAGATTGGCCCCCGACCACCAGCCGCCGCGAAACTTGAGCCAGGTGCGTCGCGATTGCGGATAGCGCGCGAACAGGACGTTACGCTCGACCATCGCCACCGCGACGTCGCTGTGCGCGGCACCGGCCAGGAATTCGGCGATCATTGTGGGCGTCAGCAGCACATTGTCGGCGGTCGTGACCAACACCGGCGCGTCGTCCGGCGGGAGTGCGGCGGCGAGCGAGCTGCTGATTCCCCCGCCGGAATCGACGAAATACACGTCGGCGAAGGCGGCAAGGCCGGGCACGGCGGCAAGTTCGGCGCTGTTCTGCGCCAGCACCGTGATCGGCCCGACCAACGACGAGGCGCGCAGCGCGCGTAAAACATGGACCAGCATCGGCCGGCCCGCGACGGGGAGCAGCGCCTTGGTCGACACACCGCTGCCGCCGAGCAACGGATCGGGTCCGGGGCGGCTGCCGGCTAGCACGATGGCGGGGATGCTGGCGGTCATCGCCAGCGCCCTACAGCGCCGGATCGCTGCGAACAAGGCGGGCGTATGGCGCGGAACGCGCTGCGCCTTGCCACCTTTTCGGCGTTCGTGCGTAGGACGGGCATGACCAGCTCGTTCACCCGCCCCGCCCTGATCTGCAACGTCCAGAGCGGCAGCCACGACGAAGCCATTCGCGCGCAGATTGAAACGATCTGCCGCGACCATGGCGCGCCGCTCGCGGCGACCTTTGCCTTGCCCGACGATGATGTACCGGACGCTGCGCGACTGGCGGCCGACGGCACCGACCTGTTGCTGGTGTGGACGGGCGACGGGACGATCAACGCCGCCGCGCGCAAGACGGCGGGCTGGGACGGCGCGATCCTGCCGTTGCCCGGCGGCACACTCAACCTGCTGTCAAAGGCGCTGCACGGCGACCGTCCGGCACCGGAGATTCTGGCCGATGCGCTGGCAGGCAAGGGACAGCGTCGGCCGATACCGACGATCCGGTCGGATCAGGGCGAAGCGTTCATCACGATCATCGCCGGCCCTGCGACACGCTGGGCCGAGGTGCGCGAAACGATGCGGCAGGACGGGCTGATCGAGGCGAGCCGGTCGGCGCCCGACGCGCTCGACGACATGCTGAACGCGCCGGGAGTGCGGGTGGCCGGGTACGAGACGGCCTATGCGGCGGTAATCCTGACCCCCGCGCACGGCGGGATCCGTGCCGACGGGATATTGACCGAAGGCACCGGCGACGTGCTGCGCCACGGGCTCGCCTGGCTGGCCGGCGATTTCCGCGACGGGCCGAGCGAACCGATCGCAACCGGTGACATGGTGGTGCTGGAAAGCGACGCGCCGATCAGCCTGGAATATGACGGCGAACTCGACGAAGTCACCTCGCCCGCCCCGTTCAGGCTCGCTACCAGTGCGGTCGATTTCCTCGCGACGACATGACGCGGTTGTTCCATATCAGCGACCTGCATTTCGGGCTGGAGGACCACGCCGCGCTCGACTGGTTCAAGGGCTGCGTCCGCCGCGAGCAGCCCGATGCCGTCCTGATCACCGGCGACCTGACCATGCGCGCGCGCAGCCATGAATTTGCCGCGGCGTGCGACTGGATCGAACGGCTCGACGTGCCGGTCACCGTCGAGGTCGGCAATCACGACCTGCCCTATTTCAATCCCTTCGCGCGCTTCTTCTGGCCCTACCGCCGCATCCGGCGGATCGAGCGGCTCGTCGAGCGCGAACTCGATCTGGACCGGGTTGCGGTCGTTCCGCTGAAAACCACCGCGCGCGCGCAGTGGCGGCTCGATTGGTCAAAGGGATGGGTGACCCGCCGTGCGCTGGCCAGGACGATTGCCGCGATCGACGCGCTGCCGCCGGGCAAGCAAGTCATCGTCACCGCGCATCATCCGCTCGTCGAGGCGGGAACGAAGGGCCGCGCGCTGACCCGCGGCGGCCAGCATGCGCTCGATACGCTGGCGTCGCGCGGCGTCGCGGCGGTGCTGACCGGCCATGTCCACGACGCCTTTGACCTCGTCGCCCGGACCGCGAACGGACCGGTGCGGATGATCGGTGCGGGAACCTTGTCGCAGCGTATCCGGTCGACCCCGCCGAGCTTCAACGAACTGCGGATTGCAAGCGGCACGATCGCGCTGCGGGTGCGCAGCATCGCCGACGTGCCGACCCCGCAGATGCAGATTCCCGACGTTCCGCCCGACGCGCTGCCGCCGCGCGAGCCCGGCGAGCCGGTGGCGCCGATCCATGCGGTGCCGCCGGTCGATCCCCCGGTGCATTGACGCCGCGTCCGATCCCGTTAGGTTGCAAGAAAAAACGGGATGAGGACAAAAGATGCTGACCAAGGGCGACGATTTTCCGCTGCACCAGAGCGCCGAGCCGATCGCCTTTGCCGGCACCGACCGCAATTTTTACGACCGCTATTTCTTCAACGGATATGCGCCCGACGGGTCGGTATTCTTTGCCGCGGCGATGGGATTTTATCCGCAACTGGGCATTGTCGATGCCAGCTTCTCGGTCATCGTGGATGACGTTCAACATATCCTGCATACCAGCCGCCGATCGAGCGGCGAGCGGCTCGACCTGTCGGTCGGTCCCGTTGCGATATCTATCGACGCGCCGCTTGAGACGTTGACCCTAAGCATCGCGCCAAACGACGGGCTGCTTGCGGCCGAGCTGCGCTTTGACCGCCGGCATGTCCCGATCCTTGAACCGCGCTTTACGCGCCGCAACGGCACCCGGCTGTTCATGGACTATACGCGCATGACCCAGAACGGCCACTGGTCGGGCTGGCTGGCGGTGGGCGGCCAGAGGATCGAGGTGACTGACGGCTGGTCAGGGACGCGCGATCGAAGCTGGGGCATCCGCCCCGTCGGTGCGAGCGAACCCCAGCCACCCGCCGGAGGCAATTTTTCGCAGTTCTTCTGGCTGTGGACGCCATGCAATTTTGCCGACCGCTCGCTATTCTTTCACAGCAATGATGATGCGGCGGGCCAGCCGTGGAACCGGCGCGCGGTGATTGTCACGGACAAAGGGACCGAAACACACTTCGACGCCGCGCGCTTCGCCGTTACATGGCAGCCCGCAACGCGGCGCATTGCGGGGCTTTCGGTCCAGATGGACGACGACAGGCAACTGACCCTGTCGCCAACCGGCCCCGTCTTCGCGATGAGCGGGCTTGGCTACACGCACCCCGTTTTTGGGCACGGGTTCGACCACGGACCCGAGCCGATGGTCGCGCACGACGCGCTGGCCACCGAGGAGCGGGGCTGGGCGAATCCGCTGGCCATGCACGTGCAGGCGCTGGTCGCCGCCGAACTGGTCGACGGCGACCGCAGCGACGTCGGCATCGGGGTGCTCGAACAATTGTTTGTCGGGCCGCACGCGCCGAGCGGTCTCACCGGGCTGATGGACCCCGCCGCATGAGCTTTCCGACCTCGCCCGGGGCGATGACTGCGGAGTGGCTCGGCGCCGTTCTCGGGCACCCGGGGCGATTGCGCGGCTTTACGGCCGCTCGCATCGGCACCGGCCAGATGTGCGACAGTTACCGCCTGACCCTCGACTGGGACGGCGGCGTCGATGCTCCGGCTTCCGTGGTCGCCAAATGCCCGAGCCATGACGAGGCCAGCCGCAACATCGCCAAGCTGACCGGCACCTATGTCAAGGAAGTCAGCTGGTACCGCGAGCTTGCCGCTGCCAGCGGGGTTCCGGCGCCGCGCTGCTATTATTCCGAGATCGCCGACGATGACGTCGACTTCGTACTGATCCTGTCCGACCTGACCCCGGCGCGGCAGGGCGACCAGCTTGCGGGCCTTGGTCTGGCCGGGCTCGCGCCGTGCATCGACGCGGCGGCGCGGTTGCACGCGCATTTGTGGAACGATCCGCGGCTGGCGGAGATCGCGTGGCTGGCGCGCGACAATGGCGATCTGGTGCGGGCGCTTTTCCCGCAGCTGTACCAGGGATTTCGCGAGCGCTATGCCGCACGCCTCGCGCCCGAACTGCTCGACGTCGGCGCGGGTTTTGTGGCGAAGCTCGACGCCTATCTGACGCGCGAGCCCGCGGCGCGGACGATCGTCCACGGCGACCTGCGCATCGACAACATCCTTTTCGCCCCCGACGGCGAAGCCTGCTGGCTGGTCGACTGGCAGACATTGGGCCGCGGCAGCGGTGCAACCGATCTGGCCTATCTGGTCGGCACCAGCATCGCCGACCCGTTCGAGCGCGCCGCCGCCGACCGCCCGGCGTTCGATCATTGGATCGCCGCGTTGGCGGCACAGGGCATCGACCCCGACACCGACGCGCTGTGGGACGATTATCGCGTCGGGGCGCTCAGCGGCTATTTCATGGCCGTGTTTGCGTCAATGAACGTCGAACGCACCGACCGCGGCGACGAAATGTTTGCGGTGATGGCCGAGCGGCCGGCGCGGCAGGCGCTGGCGCTGGGGAGTTTGGATCTGTTGTAGCGGCATGTGCCTTATGGCAGCTTGCGACCGCTCTCTACTCCGATATCGCCATGAAAAAGGGCGGCCCGTTGCCGGACCGCCCTTTCCCCCTTTTTTTGGGGTCTCGATCAGAAGTGGAACGTCACCGAGCCGCGATAGCTCTGGTTTGAAACATCCTTGCGACCGATCGTCGTGTCGGCGCCGATCGACAGATCGACATTGCCCGTCTTGAACGTGATCCCGCCGCCGACTTCGAACCAGTCCTTGTCGGTTCCGGCGAGGCCAAAGATGGCATTGGGTCCGGGGCCGCCGACGAAGGTCGCGCCGAAGGACGCGGGCGCATCCTTGAACTCGTGCACATAATCGGCGCTAAGGTGCGGCTGGAAGCTGTTGCCGCGCTTGCCCGACAGCGCCAGACCGGCACGCCCCTGGACGCTGTTGAAGCTCGACCGGTCGAGCCGCAGTGCCGGTCCGCCGCCATTTTCCTTGATGTCGGAAAAGCCGATATGGCTCGCCCGCGCCGCGACGCGTGGCCCGAACTCGACCGACCCCAGATCGAAGTTCTTCGCCAGGCTGACCTCGCCGGCAACGATCAGCGACGTATCGTCGCCCGTCAGTGTGAACGGCGTGCCGACAAGATCGGCAATGCGCGTGGTCCGCGAGTCGAATGCACCCGCGCTGAGCTGGGTCGACAGTTCGATGCCGCCGCCGAGGCCGGTTTTTCCATACAGCGTCCCTTGATACAGGGTGCCGCTGGCTTTTTGACCCCCAACCGGCGTCGTGCCGTCGACATCGGTGTAGCTGAGCGAGAAGCCGATGACCCCGTTGTCGCCCAGCGACTTTTCGATGCCGCCCGCGAGGTAGAAGCCGTCGAACTTGTCGCGTCCACCGCCCGGCAGCGCGCTGGCCATCGGACGGCTGTCGCCGTCGAGATAGCCACCCGCCAGGAAGGCGCTGGTGTCGTCGGGCAGGCGCCCGTGCTGCACCGTGACCGCATCGCTGTCCGACCGGACCTGCATCGTCGCCGCGCCGACCGCGGTCATGTTGAGATGCGCCAGCTGCATCGGTCGCCCGATCATCGCCAGCGTGCCGCCCATGTCGCCCCCGTCGAGGTGGAGCAGACGATCGCGATAGAAGCGCGACATATTGTCCGCCGCCACCGTCGCGAGCGAGCCGCGCAGCGTTTCGGTGCGCGGCGCCCAGTTTTCGAGCGTCGCACGGATCGTCGCGGCACTCTGGAGATCGAGCGGACCATAGACGCCCGCCAACCCGGCATTGCCGCGCGACTGGTCAAGCAGCCGGGCATAGGCGCCCTGCACGGCGGTCGGGGCCACGACATTGCGATAAAGACCCGCCTGGATTTCGACCGACACGCTGTTCGGACCATAGGTGAGCCGCGGCGTCAAAATTGCCGACAGCGCGTTGGCCGAACCAAAGGTGCCGGTCACGCCGCCCGCAGCGGTCAGGAAGGTGAAACGATCGCCCGCGGTGATCCGATATCCCGCCACCGGCGAGAATGACACCGCTCCGCCCAGCGTCGCGTTGCCGGTCGAACTGCCGTTGGCGACCACCGCGAGCACGTCGGAGGCGCCGCCCGATCCGAGGTCGATGAACAGATTGCTACCCGACGAGAGCACCAGATTCCCAGCGATCGTCAGCGTACCGGTCGTCGTCATCGTTCCGGGTGCGATGCTGCCCAGCACGCTGGTCAGAAACGGCGTGCGGACCGTGCCGCGTCCGGTGAGCAGACCGGAGAGCAGGAGATAGTCGCCGGCGGTCTGGATCGTCCCGTTGGTGTTGACGGTGCCGGTCAGCTGGCGAACTTCAATCAGGCTGTTCAGCGACGCGCCGCTCGCCACATTCAGCTGCGACGTTGCGCCCGCAACCGTGAAGCGGTCGACGGTGACTGCCGAGTTCAGCGTGATGGCGCCGGTGTTGCGCAGCGTAACGTCGTAATACCGCCCCATCTCGCCGGTGGCGCGGACGCCGTCGACATTGTTCGGGGTGAAGCCGGTCGCACCGGGCAGCCCGTTGGCGATCGTCGGGGCCGGACGCAGCGTGTCGGAATAGCCGGGGTCGGCCATCGCCGTTTCGGTCGCAACCATGCCTTCGCCGGTGGCGAGATCGACCACCAGCGGGCTGCTCGAATCGGACGCGGTATTGGGAACGCCGTTGCGGACTGCGCCGGTCGCAATGTTGACGCACTCGTTGGTCGGCGGATTGGGTGACGAGCTGGGCGACTGGAAACACATTTCGCCGAATTGCGGACCATTACCCGAATTGGTGCCGCCCAGATTGGTCGGCAAGCCGTTGACCAGCTGGCCGCCCGCGATGATGTGATAGGCCGGGTCGAGTTCGGTGATCCACGCCGTGCCGTCTTCCCAGTTGCGGTTGCCGGCCACCGCCGTGACGTAGCGATAGGGGTTGTTGGCGACGATCCAGTCCCAATAGAGAAACAGCGGCTGGTAGAACGCCTGGGTGCCATAGCTGCCCTGCGGCTGGCCCGCGAAGAAGGTCGAGCCACCCGACAGCACCCCGATGACGACCGGTTTGGAAAATGTCTGGTCGAGAATCAGCGGGCCGCCCGAGTCGCCCGGTCCGGTGGTGCCTTCGCGCGGCAGCGCGTTGTCGCGAAAGCCGTTGAAATCGCGGGGATTGGCGGTCGCCGTCCCGCGCGCGGGATCGTCGAAATCGATGAAATAGAGTTGTTGCGGGCGCGACGGCGAACCGGGCGTACCGAACAGGAAGGTGTTGCGCGTATTGAGCGACACGAGCGCGCCCAGCATATTTTCGGCGACACGGCGGCGGAAATCGCTGCCCGCGATGCCGGTCGAACCGACGCCGTTGTTGCCGTAACCCGCGATCGTCACATGATAGCCCGTGCCGGTCGCCGGATTGATGCTGGTCGGCGTCGCCAGCGGCGAGAAGAGCAGCGCCCAGGTCGGGACATTGCCCGCCGGCGTGTCGAGCACCGCGGTCGCCACGTCCGCTTCCAGGAAACAGGATGTTGCCGATGTGCAGGAGGCGGCCGCCCGCGACGCGGGATTCCAGAACACCTGGTTGATGTTGTAGAGCGACTGTGCCTGGTTGGTCTGGAACCGCCCGGCGCCACCGGCCGCCCCCAGCAACCAGCGCACCAGCTCGTCGGTCTGGCCCGGCGCATTGGCGCGGGTGTTGGTTTCAAAGGCAACGGCGATGCCGACGCCGCCCGAACCTGCACCATAGGCCGTCGCCGCGCGCGTGTTGACGCAGTGCGCGGCAAACAGGATCGTGCGCGGGTTGATCAGCGTGCCGGTGCAAAGGCCTACCGAACCGCCCCCCGCGTCGGTCACGACCTGGCCGATGCCGGTCACGTTGGTGGGATCGCGCACGTCGGTGGGTGTGAAATTATTGTTGATGACGATCTGCGGCGTATCGGTCGCGTCGCCCGGGTCAATGAAAGCCTCTCCGGTACCCGGCACAAAGCCTGCGTTTTGCGCCGTCTCGACCGCCCCGGTCGGTCGCGCGTCATCGTCGGGACCATATTGACCGGAATTTTGCGCCATCGCCGGCGCCATCTGCGCCATGCCGAAAAGACACACCGATGCGAGAAGTCCTCCGCGACGCAAGCGCCGCGAATCCGTTGTCAGTTTCATCACTACCCCCGTAGCATTTTTGAGGTGCGCCGCATCCGGGTCGGGGACTTGGCACGTGGCGACAGCTTAGCGGCGGGAGCGCCAAAGACAATGGCCTATTTACCGTTATTTAACTGTATGCTCCACGTGTCCGCGCGCACGAAAAAGGGCGGCCCGTTGCCGGACCGCCCTCCTTTTCTCCACCCGTCGGCGGAAAAAGCTCTTAACGCTTCGAGAACTGGAAGCTGCGGCGGGCCTTCGCCTTGCCGTACTTCTTGCGCTCGACCGCACGGCTGTCGCGGGTCAGGAAGCCGGCCGCCTTGACCGGGCTGCGCAGCGCCGGCTCGAAGCGGGTCAGCGCCTGCGCGATGCCGTGCAGCACGGCGCCCGCCTGGCCCGACAGGCCGCCGCCCTTGACGGTGGCGACAATGTCGTAGCTGCCAACGCGATCGGTCAGACCGAAGGGCTGGTTGATGACGAGGCGCAGCGTCGGACGCGCGAAATAGACTTCCTGGTCGCGGCCGTTGATGATGATCTTGCCGGTGCCGGGCTTGAGCCACACGCGGGCGACGGCGTCCTTGCGGCGGCCGGTCGCATAGGCGCGGCCCTGCTTGTCGACCTGCTTTTCGCGGAGCGGCGCGGCCGGAGCGGCCGGGGTCGCGGCACCTTCGACGGCGCCGCCGAGGTCCTTGAGATCGGTCATGGTCTGTTCGTCAGCCATTATGCACCCACCTTGTTCTTGCGGTTCATCGACGCGACGTCGATCACTTCGGGGTTCTGCCCTTCATGCGGATGTTCGGCTCCGGCGAAAACGCGCAGGTTGCGCATCTGCTGGCGGCCGAGCGGTCCGCGCGGGATCATGCGTTCGACGGCCTTTTCGAGCACGCGCTCGGGGAAACGGCCTTCGAGGATCTTTGCCGGGCTGGTTTCCTTGATGCCGCCGGCATAGCCGGTGTGCTTGTAATAGCGCTTGTCCTGCAGCTTCTTGCCGGTGAACGCCACCTTCTCCGCGTTGATGACAATGACATTGTCACCGCAATCGACGTGGGGGGTGAACGACGGCTTGTGCTTGCCGCGCAGGATGTTGGCGATGATCGTCGCGACGCGGCCCACAACCAGGCCTTCGGCGTCGATCAGCACCCATTTCTTTTCGACCGTGGCGGCGTTCGCCGAAACGGTCGTCTTGGTCAGCGCCTTCATGGCACGCTCCTTGACAGATATGGACCGGAGCAACAGCGCCCCGAAACAGTTGCACCGCGTGTCCAGGGCGGACGCAGCGGCGCTTCGGAGCGGGCCAATGACGATTTGGAGCGCGAAAGTCAAGCATATCGCGGCTTTGCTGACGGGTATTATGATACCTTGGTCACTCAGGTGCCGGTTCGAGCACCCGCAAACGCTCTTCGGCCAGCGTCGGTTCGCTCCCGGACACCGGCGTAACCCAGCTCTGTCGCCGCTCGCGCATGACGAGGCCGGTGGTCGTGTCGATCGTCCAGCGCAGGTCGATGCGGAGCGGGACGGACCCCGCGCGGGCGTCCCGTTCGACCCGCACCACGGTGCGCAGCGGCCCGTCCGCTGCACCGTCCTCCGCAACGCCCTGGCCGATGATCGCGTTTGCCGGAACAAGCAGCGCGCGGACGTCGGCGGTCGCCATCCGGTCGCGCTCGGCGTCAGGCAGCGCGGCGATCAGGGCAGCAAGACGCCGCCCCTCCTCGCGGTTGCCGTTCGCCCCGACCGCCTCGATCCGGGCCGTCACGCGTGCCCACACGCCTTCGGGATCGACGAGGTCGATCCGGCTGCCGTCGCCCGGCACCAGATAGGCGAGCCGTTCGCCGACCAGCGGCTGCAACATCGTCGTCAGCGCGCGGGTGACCGGCGGCGGCGCGTCCGATTCGATCGCTTCGAGCACGGCCTGCAACTGATAACCGCGCCCGAGCCGCTGCCATTGCAGCGCATAGACAAGGGTGAAGTCAATCGGCGACCCGTCGCGACCAATGCGGCGCGTCGTCACACGATAGGTCATCGCGCGACCAATTGGCGGCGCAAAGGCCGTTTGCATCGATACGGTTGCCGGCCCGTCGGCGGACGAGGGCAAGGCCGGTACGGCAACCAGCAGCGCGCCGGCGACCGCACCCGACGCGATCATGCAGCAGCGCGGCCCAGCCGGTGCAGCGCCGCCGCGACGGTCGCGACAAGAATGGCTCCCACCACCTGATGCGCAACCGCGACCCACATCGACACGCCCGATAGCACCGTCCAGATGCCGAGCGCCATCTGCACCACGACAACGGCGACCAGCAGGCGCGCCTCGCTCCGCCCGCCGCGCCGCGCGACGCTGCGCGCAAGCAGCAACAATGCCAGCGCCGCGCCCCACGCCCACCAGCGGTGCAAAAAATGCAGGAGAAAAGGGTCGTGGGTCAGCGCAAACCAGGTGCCGCCGCTCCATTCAATTCCCTGCGGCACGAAATGGTCGTTCATCAACGGCCAGCTGCTGGCGACATATCCGGCATTGAGACCGGCAACCCAGGCACCGAGCAGCAGTTGCACGAACAGGATCGCGATAACCGCCACGCCGCCGCCGGTCAGGCGAGCAGGCCGCGCCGACGGACCACGCGCCAGCGCGTCGAGATCCCGCGCCGTCCAGACCAGACCCGCGAGCAGGAACAGCGCGGTCAAGAGATGCGCGGCGAGCCGGAAATGGCTGACGTCGACGCGATATTCGAGGCCCGACGCAACCATCCACCAGCCGATTGCCCCCTGCAGCCCGACGAGCGACGTCAGCGCGAGCAGGCGGCCGCCATAGCCCGCGGGAATCGCACGGCGCCACGCATACCAGGCGAGCGGCACCACCATCGCCAGGCCGACGACGCGGCCGAGGATGCGGTGCAGCCATTCCCAGAAAAAAATCGCCTTGAACCCGTCGAGCGACATGCCGCGGTTGATTTCTTTATATTCGGGAATCTGCTTGTATTTTTCGAACTCCTCGACCCAGTCGGCTTCGTTGAGGGGTGGCAAGACGCCCGACACGGGCCGCCATTCGGTGATCGACAGCCCCGATTCGGTCAGCCGCGTAACTCCGCCGACCCCGACGACGACCACGACCAGCAACGCGACCGCCCACAGCCAGCGCGCGAGCGCCGCGGGGCGGGGTTGACGGGGAACGGGCGAGGACAGGGAGGCGGCGTTCGTCATCGCCCGCCCTATCGGCGCTTGGCGAAGGATAGGCAAGAGGTCGGCAATGGCGTCGGCGGGGAAATTCATGGCCGCGACAGCCGCGGGTTGATAAGCGGCCATCATGCGATCGACCGCCTGCGCCATTCTTGCTTGTCTGATACTGTTCGAGGCCGTGCCTGCCAGCGCTGCGACGTCGCCCTATGCCACGTTGGCGGCGCAGGAAGCGCGCGTCGCAGCGATCGGCTTTCGGTTGACGACCGCCAATGCCACCTGGTGCGAGCGGCAGCAGCCGCAGTTCGGATGGGTGTGGGGCGACCCGCGCCTCTACGCGCCGGAGCGGCTCGGCGAGGCACTGGCGGCTTATGGCGCAAGCGACGGGGATGCCCCCTTCGTCGCCGCCGTGGCGCCATCGTCGCCGGCCGCGGCTGCCGGGCTGGCGGTCGGGCAAGCGATCACCGCGCTGGGCGACCAGCCGGTTCCCGACGGCGCGGACGATCATCCCTTTGCCCGGATCACTGCGATCGAAACTTCGCTCGCCGCGCGGCCGCCGACGGCTCCGCTGGCTGCCGCAACAAAGACCGGCAAAACCGCGACGCTTACCCCCGTCGCGGGTTGCGTCAGCGACTTCCGGGTCGAGGCAAGCAGCCGCGAGGCCGCGGTTGCCGACGGGCGGATGGTGCTGGTGCATCAGGGGCTGGTTGCCTTCGCACCGGACGACGACGAGCTGGCCGCGGCGATCGCGCACGAATTGGCGCACAACATCCTGCGCCACCGCGAACGGCTCGACGCCGCCGGAGTCGATCGCGGGCTGGGCAAACAGTTCGGCCGCAGCGCGCGGCTGTTCAAGCAGACCGAGATCGAGGCCGACCGGCTGTCGGTCTGGCTGCTCGCCGGGGCAGGCTATGATCCCGATGCCGCGGCGCGATTCTGGACGCGCTTCGGGCAGCGCAAGGGACGGCCGCTGGTCCAGGCCGGAACCCACCCCGGCTGGCGCGAGCGCGTGGCCCTGCTGCAGGCCG
This sequence comes from Sphingopyxis sp., assembly GCA_026125835.1. Classification (GTDB taxonomy): domain Bacteria; phylum Pseudomonadota; class Alphaproteobacteria; order Sphingomonadales; family Sphingomonadaceae; genus Sphingopyxis. The sequence continues at coordinate 10,859 of JAHCKJ010000005.1, read as the reverse complement.
AGGCGGCAGTGATTGCGGCAGCGCGAGCCGACGGCGAACCGCTGCGCCCGCCGTTGACGGGCGCGCTGCCGCCCTTGGAATGATGCGCCGCGATCCCTATTTGGACAGCACCGCTCACGCCCCGACCAAGGATCGACCCGATGACCCACGAAACCGCCATTTTCGCCGGAGGCTGCTTTTGGTGTACCGAAGCGGTGTTCAAGTCGCTGGCGGGGGTCGAGGCGGTCGAAAGCGGCTATACCGGCGGCCATGTCGCCAACCCCACATACAAGCAGGTATGCACCGGAGCCACCGGCCATGCCGAGGCGATCCGCATTGCCTTTAATCCTGCGGTGATCAGCCTGGACGACCTGCTCGACGTCCATTTCGCGACGCACGACCCGACGACGCTGAACCGCCAGGGCAACGACGTGGGCACCCAGTACCGCAGCGCGCTGTTCCCGTTGGACGCGGCGCAGGAAGCGGCCGCGCGCGCGGCGATCGACCGCGCCGCCGCCGATTGGGCCGATCCGATCGTCACCACGATCGAGCCCGCAGCGATATGGTATCCGGCCGAGGATTATCATCAGGATTATTGGGACGGCGAAGGCCAGCGCAATCCCTATTGCCTGGCGGTCATCCCGCCCAAGCTTGCCAAATTGCGCAAGGGCTTCGCCGACCGGCTGCGCGAGGGCTGAACCGCTCCGGCGGCGCCGGGCGACTGTTGCCCGATGGCCGCATGACGTCACTTTTCATTGACTTTCCAGTCGTTTTGACTAGCGGACGCCCCCGCGCCGGGGCAGAATGGGTCGAAGCGCGGTTGGGGGTCGCTGCAAAGTGCTGGCATCGCTGTTTCTGATCGGCGCGTCGATGACGACGCCCCAGATGTCGGTCCAGACCGCAAGCCAGACGATTGTCGAGGACAGCAGCGACGGCATGGCGCGCGCCGTCAACCGGATGACCGGCGGCATCATCAGCTATGCGCGTTGGCCCAACCACACCGCCGACAGCGCGCGCACGATGTGCGTGATCGGCACCCCGCGACTGACCAATCGTCTGGTACCCGACGTGCCGGGAAGCGGGACTGTGCTGGTCCGGCGCATGGGCGCCGCAGCGGTCATCGGCCGCACCGATTGCGACATCCTGTTCCTGGGCCGCACAACCGTCGCCGACCGCCGCCAGCTGATCGCCTGGGTGCGCGGTCGCCCGGTGCTGACGATGACCGACGACGACGCGCAATGTATCTCTGGCGCGATGTTTTGCCTGATGGAGCGCGGGACGAGCCTGAGCTTTTCGGTCAATCTTGACGCGATCGCGCGCGGGCCGCTGCGGATCGACCCGCGCGTGCTGAGCATCGCGCGCAACGACGGAGCGACGCCATGACCGGCCAAACTCCCGAACGCATCGGCGCGCGCACGACGCTCCAGAAACTGTTGTCGCGCTTTCATTTCGGCATCACGCTGTTCGCCGTCGCGCTGTCCGGCCTGACGATATTGCTGGCCGGGGTCACCGCTCTGCGCGGCTATGCCGACCGCAATATCGAGCTGGCGGCGCAGCTGGGCGCCTACGGCGTCGAACCGGCGCTGGTGTTCAACGACCCGCAGGCCGCCCGCGAGGGCATCGAGCCTTTGACCCGCATTCCGGGGATTGCGCGGCTGCGGGTGGTCGACGATCGCGGTCAACCGCTCGTCCAATGGACGTCGCCGACCGCCGATCCGGCGCCGCATCTCAGCCGGTTCTTTTTTCCCCATCCCTTTGCGGTGAAGGTCGAGCGCAACGGGTCGACGATCGGCGCGGTCGAGGTGTGGGGCGACAGTTCAACGCTGGTCGATTATGTCCGGCTGGGTCTGCTCGCCGGGCTCGGCTGCCTGTTGATTACCGCGCTGGGCACGATCTTTCTGGCGCGGCGCTTCGAATATGAGCTGGTCAAGCCACTCAACGAAATCGCGACCGTCGCGCACGACGTGCGCCTCCACCGCCGGTTCGACAAGCGGGTCAAGGGGCTGGGCATTGCCGAGCTCGACCGGCTGGGCGGCGACATCAACGCCCTGCTCGACGAGTTGCAGGGTTGGCAGGGGCATATGGAAAGCGAAAAGGCGGTTCTGGCGCACCGCGCGTCGCACGACGCGCTGACGACGCTGCCCAACCGCGAATCCTTTGACCAGCGGCTGGCCCAGCGCATCGCCGCCGCTGCGGCGCAGGACGACCGCTTTGCGCTGATGTTCATCGACGCCGACAATTTCAAAGCTGCCAACGACAATTTCGGCCATGCCGCCGGCGATGCGGTGCTGGTCGCAATGTCGCAATGCATCAAGGACACGCTGGGGCACAATGATTTCGCCGCCCGCATCGGCGGTGACGAGTTTATCGTGATCGTCGACCGCCTCCACGCCGGGACGGCCACCGACGAACTGGCGCGGCGCATCCGCGACTGCGTCGCGCAGCCCGTGGCTTTGCCCGGCGGCGAAACCTATCGCGCATCGGTCAGCGTCGGGGTCGCGGTCTATCCCGACGACGGCAGCGACGCGACCGCGCTGCTGACCGCGGCCGACGCCGCCATGTACGCCGACAAGCTGAGTAGCCGTTCCCGGAAATAACCAACGGAGAGACGCCGTGACCCATATTATCCCCCGAAGGATCAGCACCCTGTTCCTGATCGCGTTCGCCGCGCTGTTGACGGCGTGTCAGACGATGCCGCCGCAGACCGGCTTTACGCCCGAACAGGTTGCGGTGCTGAAAGCCGAGGGCTTTGTCGATCGGGGTTTCGACTGGTCGCTGAACATGCCCGAACGCCTGTTGTTCCAGACCAACGAAAGTGCGATTTCCGCCGAACAGCAGGCGCAGATCGAACGCATCGCGTCGCGGCTGGTCGGCGTCGGCATCACCAACGCGCGGGTCGAGGGACATACCGATTCGGTCGGCGCAGCGGATTACAATATGCGGTTGTCGAAGGCGCGCGCCGATGCGGTCGCGGCGCCGATGCAGGCAGCGGGTATGCCGCTGTCGCCCGACCGGATCGTCGGCCGCGGCGAAGATCATCCCTTGTCGAGCAACGACACCGAAGAGGGCCGGCAGGACAACCGCCGCGTCGTCGTTATCGTCTGGCCCGATTAACCGGAGCAGTTTGCGTCAGTCCGGCCTTTTCCCGGTCACACTTGCCCGCTAAGCCGCTGCCCATGAAACCGATCCGCAAAGCCGTTTTTCCCGTCGCCGGTCTCGGCACCCGCTTTCTGCCCGCGACCAAGGCGATTCCCAAGGAGATGCTGCCGGTCGTCGACCGTCCGCTGATCCAGTACGCCGTCGACGAGGCGCGCGAGGCGGGGATCGAGCAGATGATCTTTGTCACCGGGCGCGGCAAGAGTGCGATCGAAGATCATTTCGACATCGCGTTCGAGCTGGAAAAGACGATGTCCGAGCGCGGCAAGGACCTGTCGGTGCTGGCGCCGACGCGGCTCGGCCCCGGCAATTGCGCCTATGTCCGCCAGCAGGAGCCGATGGGGCTGGGCCATGCGATCTGGTGCGCGCGCGATATCGTCGGCGACGAACCCTTTGCCATCTTCCTGCCCGACGAGTTCATGCATGGATCGCCCGGCTGCATGAAGCAGATGGTCGACGCCTATCACAAGGTCGGCGGCAATCTGATCTCGGTGCTCGAAGTGCCGCGCGAGCAGGTTTCGAGTTACGGCGTGATCGCTCCCGGTGCGCGCGAAGGGGCGTTGACCGAGGTCAAGGGACTGGTCGAAAAGCCTGCGGTCGCCGACGCGCCGTCGAACCTGATCATTTCGGGCCGCTACATCCTCCAGCCCGAAGTAATGCGCGTGCTGGAGAGGCATGAAAAGGGCGCGGGCGGCGAGATCCAGCTGACCGACGCGATGGCGTCGATGATCGGCAGCCAGCCGTTCCACGCGGTGACGTTCGACGGCGCGCGGTACGACTGCGGATCGAAGGCCGGCTATATCCAGGCCAATCTGGCGGTCGCGCTCGAGCGCCCCGACATGGCCGACGAGGTGCGCGCCTTCGCCATCGAGCTGTTGAAGTAAGGCCGGCGGAGGCGCCCTGCCCCCGCCGGACCGGTGCTTATTCGCCCTCGATATTCGGTTTCGGGAAGGTGTCGGCACCCAGCGTCTTGTAGAGCAGGCCGCCCACCGCGCCGCCGATCAGCGGCGCAATCCAGAACAGCCACAATTGCTGGATCGCGAGCCCGCCGACGACCAGCGCCGGACCGGTGCTGCGCGCCGGATTGACCGAGGTGTTGGTGACCGGGATCGAGATCAGGTGGATGAGCACCAGCGCGAGGCCGATCGCGAGCGGCGCGAACCCGGCAGGCGCGCGGCCGTCGGTCGACCCCATGATGATCCACAGGAAGAAGGCGGTCAGCACGATTTCGATGATGAAGCCCGACCAGATGTCGTAGCCGCCCGGCGATCCGGCGTCGAAGCCGTTGGCCGCGAGCCCGTTCGTCGCCACGTCATAGGCGGGATTGCCGCTGGCGATGTAGAACAGCAGGAACGCCGCTACGATCGCGCCAAGCACCTGCGCGACGACGTAGAGCGGGATGTCGCGCGCGTCGAAGCGCCCGCCCGCCCACAGGCCGACGGTGACCGCGGGGTTGAGGTGACAGCCCGAAATATGCCCGATTGCATAGGCCATGGTGACGACCGTCAGTCCGAACGCCAGCGAGACCCCGAGCAGGCCGATACCGACGTCGGGAAAGGCCGCCGCCAGCACCGCGCTGCCGCACCCGCCGAAGACAAGCCAGAATGTGCCGATAAATTCGGCCAGACCCTTTTGCATATTCGTCATGTGACCCTCCTCCCCGCCGGCGGCCATCGACGCCTCCGGCGCCCGGCCATCCTATCAGCGCGGAGCAAAGGGGCAAGCCTTTGTCGGGGCACCCGTTTTCAGGCGACGGCGACCGCCTGGACAAAGCTGCCCGCGCGCTGGTGCAGCGAGTGGGCGGCGGCGGTCAGCTGCGCCGACAATTGGCCGAGCGCCTGCGCGTCGTCGCCGACCGCGGTCGCACCGCGCCCGATCTCGCGCACGCGCCCGTCGATCTCGCGCCCCGCCGACACCGCCTGCTCGACATAGGTTGCGATCATCAGCGTCGTCGCCCCCTGCCCGTCGACGGCGCGGTCGATCGCGTCGGAAAAGCCGTTGTTGGCGTCGATCGCGCGCTCGACCTCGTCGAAGCCCGCGGCGACCTGTTCGACGATGGCGCGGATATGGTCGACATATCGGGTGATATCGCCCGCGGCGGACCGCGTCTGGCTGGCGAGCGTCTTGACCTCGGCCGCCACCACCGCAAAGCCGCGCCCGGCATCGCCCGCCCGCGCCGCCTCGATCCCCGCGTTGAGCGCGAGCATGTTGGTGCGGCTGGCCATGTCGATGATCAGCGCCAGCATCTGTTCGATCGACTGGCTGGCCGCGCGCAGCGCCGCGGTGCGGGCGCCCGCCTCCTTCACCTTGCCATGCGCCTCGCCGCGAATCCGGCTGGCGCGCGCGCTGTCCTCGACGATCCTGGCCATGGTGGCGGCGAGCGCATGGCCGCGTTCGCCGAGTTCGTTCAGTCCGCCGAGCGTCTGCGCGGTGGCGCCGGCGACCGACACCGCATCGCGGCCCGTCTGGCGCGCGCGCTGTGACAGCGTACCGGCAACCGCCTCGACCCTGACCGCCATATCGGACAGCGCGGCGGTAAGCGCGGTGATTTCCTGCTGGAACCGGCGTCCGGCATCGTCGAGGTGCGAGGCGCGCGCGGCGCGCTCCTGTGCCAGTTCGACCTCGCGCAGCATCGCCAGTTTCGCCAGCTGGTCGCTGTCGAGCGTTTCGACGAACCGGCCGTCGCGGACCAGAATGAGGTTCTGCGGCCCCGCTGCGCGCGCGGCGATGCGCAGCAGGACGGTCGTCGGACTGGATATGTCGGCGACCGGGCAGGGTTCGATCATCGACGCGATCGAGCCGCCGATCGTCGGGTTCTGCATCAGCGAGAACCAGAAGGGGCAAAAGAGCAGTTCGCGCACCCGCCGTTCGGCAATGACGCCGATCGGGCGGCTTCCCGCATCGAGCACCGCCAGCGCACGCAGATCGGGATGCGCGCGGAACAGGTCGATCACGTCGGACATCGGCGCGTCGGCAGCGATGGCGACAGCATGGCCCGTGGACGGTGTCAGGGCTGGTTCCATGGCGGGCGTCGGTCTTTCCTGATGCGGCGTTCGGGGTCGCTGCTCCGCCTAAGCGCGACAGGTAAACACCACTTTAACCATTTGTTTCAATGCTGTGACACAAGGCCGCAATACGCTGCCGTTTCATCGCAATCCGCTGTTCAGGTCGCGCCGCCTATGCGATGAGGCGCTGCCTGCGAGGAGACGACCGACGATGCGTGCCCCACTGATTGCGCTTGCCGCCCTGCCGCTGCTCGCCGGCTGTGTCAGCACCGTGAAATCGGTGGCGACCGCGCCGTTCAAGGCGGTCGGACAGGTCGCCGACTGGACGACGACGAGCCAGGACGAGGCCGACCGCAACCGCGGGCGCGAGATGCGCAAGCGCGAGGAAGAGCTGGGCAAGCTGGCGCGCCAGCGCGACAAGGCGGCAGAGAAATGCCGCGACGGCGACGCCGGACAATGCCGCCGCGCCGAAGTGCTGGATCACGAGATCGAGGCGATGATGGCGGCGCCGCGATAGGGCTTACCGCACCCGCCGCCCCGTCCACACGACGCGTCCGACGAGCCGGATCGCGTTCATCGGCAAATCGTCCCAGCTGCGATAATGCGGATTGTCGCTGATCACCGCGATCCGCCCCGGCCCCGGCGCGCGCGCGAGGCGTTTGACCATCAGCACATCGTCCATGCGCAGCACATAGATGCCGTCGCGCAGCCGCGAGGCCGCATCGCCGCCGTCGACCAGAATGTCATCGCCGTCGTTCAAGGTCGGCGCCATCGAATCGCCTTCGACGCGAATGATGCTGAGCGCGCGCGGATCAGCGCCAAGGTCGCGCAGCCATTTGGGATCGAACGCCACATTGCCCTCGACCGGTTCGCCGTCGACACTCGCGCCCGCCCCCGCCGACGCGCCGATCGCGAGCCGGGGGACCAGGATCATCCCCGGCCCGCGCATGCGCGCCGGGGTCGCGACGCGCGGCACCGGCCCGCCGAGCAGCGCTTCGGAGACGCCGAGATAGGCGGCGATCCGGCCGCGATCCTGTTCGGCGAGACGGCGCGGCGAACCACGCTTGATATATTGCTGGATATAGGCGGGGTTGCGCCCGATCACCTGCGACAGGCGCGCATAGTCGATGCCCTTTTCAGCGAGCAGGCGGTCGAGCGTCGTGCGCGGGTCGGCAAAAGCGTCGGTCATGGCGGCGGTGGTCCCGTATTTCCTATTTCTTCCTAGCAAACGGATTTTTCCTAGACAAGTAGGAAATCGAACGGCAAATAGGAATTATCCTATCGGGTGAGTCGCCCGGTGGCAGGTGCGGTCAGGGAGGACAGAATGGAGCGCAGGCTGGTGCAGCGGGTCGAAGCATTTTTACGCGAATCGGACATGCCGCCGACGGTGTTCGGGCGCGCCGCCATCGGCGATCCGCGACTGGTGTCCGACCTGCGGGCGGGGCGCGAAACGGGCATCCGCGTCACCTGTCGTGTAGAACATTTCATGAACAAATGGCGCGCGGATTTTCACGCCGGGCGCGTCGCCCGCTATGTGCGGCGGCGGGGGCGGGCGGCCGATAGCGCGCCGGGGGTGCCGGCATGACGTACCCGTCGCCTGTCCGCGCCCCGCGTCCCGGCTGCCCGCATCGTCGCCTGCGCGCACTGCTCGCGCGCGCTCTGCCGACCGGGCTGACGCTAGGCGAGTCGAAGTTCCGGCCATGGGCCAGCGCGAATTTTGTGGGCGCGCGCCATATCTTTGCCTGTGCGCCGACCGCGGGCAACGGCAGCACCATGGCGGCGGCGCTGCGGTCGCAACTGGACGCGACCGAATGGCCGCTGGCGGGTCACATCGTGGCCGATGCGGTGGTCGAGCAGGCGTGTGCCGCCCATGCGGTCCGGATCGAAATCCTGACGGTCGAGGACTGATGCGGTGCGGCGGTCAACCCACCGACCGGCGCGTCATGCGTTGCAGGGTGCCGAGCGCCGCTTCGAGCGCGAAATCGACCCCGGCGTCGGGCGCCTTCATGTCGTCCGGGCCCGCAGTTTCGCCCGTGACCGGACGGCGCCGCGCAAACCCGGCTTCGAGGCGGGCGACCATCGCGCCGAGCGAATTGTCGGTCGGGGCGCGCGCCGAAACCCGCGCAGCGGTTGCCGCCACTTCGGCCGGTTGCAGCCACGGCTCTTCCCCGGCAACGGGTTCGTCCTGCGCCAGATCGGCGAGAATCAGCTCGTCGGGATCGGCGACCAACCCGGGATCATCCTCGCGACCGGGGGGCGAGTCGGCAAGGGCGGCGCCGATGGCACCCAGCCCGCCCGCGGGCAAGTCGCGGCCCGCGCGGATCGGCGGCCGGACCGGATCGTCGGGATGCAGGTCGACGCGGCGGCGGCGCGTCCACGACGCGTCGTCAGCATCATCGTCCGCTGCGTCGCCCGCGCGGCGGAACCGGCCGCGCAGCGACGACAGCCCCGCAGCCTCGGGCGAATCGATCAGCAGCGCGACGAAGCCCGCGAGGACGGCGGCGACCGCCGCCATGCCCAGCGCGAGCAACAGCCGCGCGGCATTGCCGACCGGCGGCACGAAATAATCCGACAGGCGGTCGAGATAAAGGTTCCAGGAGATGGCCGCGACCCACGTCATCGGCATCAGCGCCGCGAACAGGAAGACCAGCGCCGCGGCGCCGATCACCGCCGGCATCGCGGGCCGCAGCACGCGCAGCCAGGCATTCGATGCGGTCCGGTCGGGGGTGTCGCTGCTGTCGTCCATATGTCCAAATCCGTGCGGCCCGTGCGGGCCAGATAGTGTTGCCGGGCGGGAGCAGTCAGGCGCGCCCGTGCAGCAACCGCTGGTAAACCGGCTCGTAACGTAAAATGTTTGATGACCAGTTACGATGGGTTTCGACAAAAATGCGCGCGACGCGGCGTCGTTCCGGCCAATCGCCTTGGTTTTCGAGCAGCGTTGCGAGCGCATCGGCAATGGCTTTTGGGTCATCGGGCGCGAACAGCGTTCCGGTCACCCGATCCTCGATCAGTTCGCGGTGACCGCCGACATCGGATGCGGCGACCAGCTTGCCCTGTGCCATCGCCTCCAGGGGCTTCAGCGGCGTCACCAGATCGGTCAGCCGCATTTTCTTGCGCGGATAGGCGAGAACGTCGATCAGCGAATAATAACGCTCGACCTGATCGTGCGGGACGCGGCCGACGAAGTGGATCTGCGCCGCCGCGGGCGAGGCCGCCGCCTGTTGCTTGAGCGCCGCCTCCATCGGCCCGCCGCCGACGAGCAGCAGGCGCGCCGCGGGCTGCGCCGCGACGAGCGCGGGCATCGCCGCGATCAGGTCGTCGATCCCCTCATAATCGTAAAAGCTGCCGATATAGCCGATCACGGCATCGTTCGCGTCGACGCCCAATGTGGCCGCCAGCGCATCGTCGCGCGGCGGCGGCGTGCCGAACAGATCGAGGTCGACGCCGTTGGGCGAGACGGTGATCTTGTCCGCGGCGATGCCGCGCGCGATCAGGTCGCCGCGCAGGCCTTCGCAGATGACGGCGACCGCATCGGCCGATTTCACCGCCCGGGTTTCGAGCATCTTGGTCAGCCGGTAGCGCAAACTTCCCTCGCGCCCGGTGCCGTTGCCGACCGACGCGTCCTCCCAAAAGGCCCGGATTTCGTAAATGACGGGGATACCGAGTTTTTTGCCGACGCGCAGCGCCGCGAGCCCGCCCAGCACCGGCGAATGGGCGTGCAGCACATCGGGGTTCCAATCCCTCGCCAGCGCCTCGACCCGGCGGGCCAGCGCGCCGATTTCGCGCCATTCGTTGATGACCGGCATTGCGGGCGCGGTCGGCGGGGTGCGGTAAAAGGTCAAGCCATCGACCGTCTCGCCGTCCGGCCCGGGTTCGGGATGCCGCACCCCGGTGACCCCGGCAACCTCCCACCCCTTGGCGACCTGCGCCTTCATCAGCGCGCGGGTGCGAAAGGTGTAGCCGCTGTGCGTCGGCAGGCTATGATCGAGGACGTGAAGGATGCGGGTCATCGTCGGGGGTCTTTGGCAGAGAAGGCTTAACGCGGCGTCAACCCCGATAGCGTAGCGGGGGCGGGCATGGTCGACAATTTTTCCATTGGCCTCACGCACTTGTTGATGGCGATTGCGCTGTGGCGCCTGCTGTATCGCGACGATCTGGACCGCGAGGTCAGCCCGCGCCTGCAGTGGCAGCAGCGCCGCGACGCCGAAGCCGCTGACACGGACACCCGGCCCGATGCGTGACATTGCGTTCATCGCTTTCCTGTTCGCCTTTATCGGGCTGGGTTTTCGCAAGCCTTTCCTGTTCGTGCTGTGCTTTTGCTATATCGACATCGTCGCGCCGCAGCGGCTGAGTTACTTCCTGATCAATTCGATCCCGATCTCGCTGATCGTCTTTGGCCTCGCGATCGTCGGCTGGCTGGCGATCGACGACAAACGCGACACGCGCTGGTCGGGGCGGCAGTTCCTGCTGGTCGCGTTGCTCGTCTATTGCGGCATCACCACGACGCAGGCCGATTTTCCGGTCGAGGCGGCCGACAAATGGAGCTGGGTGTGGAAGGCGCTGATCTGGGCGATTTTCCTGCCGCTGACGTTGCGGACCAAGCTGCGGATCGAATCGCTGGCGCTGATCATGCTGTTGTCGGCGGCGTCGATCGCGATCGCCGGCGGGATCAAGACGGCGGCGGGCGGCGGCGGCTATGGATCGTTGCAACTGCTGCTG
>JAHCKJ010000049.1 GCA_026125835.1 Sphingopyxis sp. | reverse complement strand
CCAGCGGCAGCGCGATCAGCCAGCCCCAGCGCCCCGTCACCACCGCCCCGATCGCGATCAGCACGACCAGGCTGGTCCCGACATAGTGCAGCGCCCTTGTCGACGCCTTGCTATGCTCGCGCAGGTAAAAGGGCCAGAATTCGGCGAAGCTGGTATAGAGTCGCGCCATGACGACAGGATGCTGCGCCGCCGCGCCGCGGTCAACCGGCGTCTGTGCCGCTACCCGCGCTGCAACCGCACCAACGCGCTGTCCAGCGCCTGCAGAAACTGCGAGCGGTCGGCCTTGGAAAAGGGCGGCGGGCCGCCCATGCCGTCCCCCATCCCGGCGCGCAGATCGGCCATGATCGCGCGCGTCGCGATCGCCGGGCCGATCGACGCCAGCGTGAACGGCTTGCCATTGGTGCCGAGCACCGTCGCCCCCGCCTTCAAGGCGCGGTCGGCAAGCAGGATGTCCGCGGTGATGACGATGCTGTGCGCATCCGCCGCCTCCGCAATCCAGTCGTCGGCAGCGTCGAAACCGTCCGACACCACCACCCGCTCGATCAGCGGGTGCTCGGGAACGCGCAGCCGGCTGTTGCTCACCACCTTCACCGCGACCTCGTGCCGCCAGGCAACGCGGTATATCTCGTCCTTCACCGGACAGGCGTCGGCATCGACCAGGATGACCGGCGCGCTCATGCTACCAGCCCGTCCCACATCAGTTTCGCCCCCAGCAGCACCATCAGCACATAGATGATGACATAGAAGCGCGCGCCGTCGATCCTTTTCAGCCAGCGTACCGTCAGCAAGGTCGAGACGATCGCGAGCGGCATCAGCAGCGCCGCGGCAACCAGCACCTCATGGGAAAAGGCACCGAGCGCAATATAGGCGGGCACCTTGATCCAGTTGATCGCCGCGAACAGCACCGAACTCGTCCCGACGAACACCAGATGCGGCAGGCGGCGCGGGGTCACCCACATCTGGAACGGCGGCCCGCCCGCATGCGCGATCTGGCTGGTAAAGCCGGTGGCGACCCCGAACAGGCTGCCGACCCAGCCGGGCGACGTCGACGCCGCGACGACCCGCCCGCCGCGCTCGACCCACAGGCGATACAGCCCGAACGCCAGCGTGATCGCGCCCAGCGCCGCCATCAGCTTTGCCTCGTCGACCTGCTCGGCGAAAAAATAGCCCGCCGCGATCCCGACCGCGGCGCCGGGCAACATCCGGCCGATGATCCACCCGTCCCACGTCTTGCGGAACGACCAGACGCTGACGACGTCCTGCGCCAGCAGGATCGGCAGCAATAGCGCCGCCGCGATCATCGGCGGCAACACCAGTGCCGCCAGCGGTGTGGCGAGCGCGCCGACCCCCGCCAGCCCGCCCTTTGCCAGCCCGAGCAGGATCACCGCCAGCGCCAGCACGACAAGTGTCACCGGATCGCCCAGCAAACTCATGCGGCGTCAATGTCCGGGTTGTCCGGCAGCGCCCAGTCGATCGTCCCGCGCCCCCGTGCCGCCAGAAATTCATTGGTCTGGCTAAATGGCCGCGACCCGAAAAAGCCGTTGTGCGCCGACAAGGGCGAGGGGTGCGGCGCGCGCAGGATCAGATGCTGGGTACCCGCACCCAAGCCCGCGACGTTCGCCGCCTTTTTCTGCGCATGGCTGCCCCACAGGATGAACACCTTCGGCGCCGGATCGGCCGCGACCGCGGCGACGACCGCGTCGGTGAACCGCTCCCACCCCTTGCCCTGATGCGACGCCGCCTGCCCCGCCTCGACCGTCAGGCAATTGTTGAGCAGCAGCACGCCCTGCTCCGCCCACGATTTCAGATAACCGTGGCGCGCGCGCGCGATGCCAAGGTCGCTCTCCATTTCCTTGTAGATATTGACCAGGCTCGGCGGCACCCGCACCCCCGGCTGGACCGAAAAGCACAGGCCATGCGCCTGCCCCGGCCCGTGGTACGGATCCTGCCCCAATATGACGACGCGGACATCCTGCGGCGGCGTGGCATCAAGCGCCGCGAACCAGTCGCGCGGCTGCGGATAGATGGCCTTGCCCTTGGCTCGCTCGTCGGCAAGAAACGCCTTCAGCGCGGCCATATAGGGCTGCGCGAATTCACCGCCGACGCGCGCCAGCCAGTCGGGATGCAGTTTGACCTCGGCCATAACAGGCGCTTCACCAGAGCCGCTTGCCCTTGTCCAGCCCCTTGGCACACGCCGGGCTTGCATAGCTTTTCGTCGGTCGGGGGCTATCAAAAGCTTCACGGCGGGCGCATAGGCTGCAGCCATGCACAAACCGGCCTCTCCCCCCGAACGGACGCTGCCGGGCACGCGCGAGATGGTGGTCATGATGGCGATGGTCATGGCGCTCAACGCGCTGGCCATCGACGCAATGCTGCCCGCTTTGCCCGCCATCGCCCGCGGGCTCGACGTCGCGGTCGCCAACGACCGCCAATATGTGATTTCGATCTATCTGCTCGGCATCGGTTTCGGATCGCTGATTTATGGCCCGCTCGCCGACCGATTCGGACGCAAGGGCGTGCTGGTGCCGGCGCTGCTGGCCTATGTTGCCTTTTCGATCGGCTGCGGCCTCGCGACCAGCTTTCCGATGTTGCTGACCTTGCGGTTCGGCCATGGGCTGGTCAGCGCGGCGCTGGGCGTGATTGTGGTGGCGGTCATCCGCGACCTGTTCGCGGGCGATGCAATGGCGAAGCGGCTGTCGCTCATCTTTTTGGTGTTCATGATCGTGCCGATCATCGCGCCGACGATCGGCGCCGGCGTCGAGGCGGTCGCGGGATGGCGCGCGATCTTCATCGTGCTGGCGGCGATGGGATTGGTCATGCTGGCGTGGCTGCGGCGCCTGCCCGAAACGCTCGATCCGGCCGATGTCCGTCCGCTCGACTGGCGAACGATGCTCAGCGGCTGGGCGACGGTCACGCGGCATCGCCGCGCCGCGGGCTATATGATCGCATCGGGCATGATGCAGGGTGCGCTCTACGGCTACCTCAACAGCAGCGAACAGATCATCGCCGAGGTGTTCGACGCACGGACCCTCTTCCCGCTGATCTTCGCCTGCGTCGCGCTGGGCATCGCGATCGCCAACCTGTCGAACGCCGCAATCGTCGAGCGTTTTGGCGCGCGGCGCGTCTCGCAGACGGCGGTTTTTGTTTATGTGGCGACGTCGATCGCGCAGATTGTCGCCGCCTTGAGCGGCGCGGAAACGCTGGCGATGTTCACCCTGTTGATGATGGTCAACATCGGGCTGATCGGCTTTATCGGCAGCAATTTCGGGTCGATCGCGATGGAGGATTTCGGTCATATGGCGGGGGTTGCGTCATCCTATCAAAGTTTTGCCAAGACGCTGCTGGCCGCGATTGTCGGCGCGGTAATCGGCCAGCAATATGACGGATCGACGCTGCCGCTGGCCTACGCGTTTCTGATCTGCGCCGTGATCGGACTGACGCTGGTGCTGTGGGCCGAGCGCGGAAAATTGTTCACCCGCCCGGGAACGGCGCCGAAAAGCCCCTATTGATACGAAAAGGGCCGCCGCAGACTGGCGCTGCGGCGGCCCGATTATCGGCGTTGCCCTGTCCCGTCAGTCGTGGATCGGAGCGTTCTGTTCCAGATCGCTTTCATGCACTTCGACCCGGCCCTGGCCGAGATGGCTCTTGCGATAGCCATAGGCGAAATAGATCATGAAACCGATGATCGCCCAGCTAGGCAGTACGATCATCGCCTCGAACGGCAAGTTGATGAACAGGAACACACAGCCTGCCATGGTCAGCGGTCCGACCAGCCACAGCGCCGGGGTGCGGAACGGACGCGGCCGGTTCGGTTCGGACTTGCGCAGCAGCATGACCGCGAGCGCGACCATGAAGAAGGCATAGAGCGTCCCGGCATTGGCGATGTCGGCCAGCTGCCCCACCGGCAGGAAGGCGGCGGCAAAGGCAACGACGCTACCGGTGATCGCGGTCACGACATAAGGCGTCTTCCACTTGGGGTGGATTTTCGACAGTCCTTCGGGCAGCAGCCCGTCGCGCGACATCACGAAAAAGATGCGCGTTTGACCGAACAGCAGGATCAGGATGACCGACGGCAGCGCGACGAAGGCCGCGATGCCGAGCATATTACCGACGCCCGAGAAGCCGATCTGGCGCAGCACATGCGCCAGCGCTTCGTTCGAGCATACGAGCATCCCCGAATATTCGGGCATCGCGCACTGGCGCGCGAGTTCAGCCGAGCCTGCGGGGAAAGGAATACCGTTCGGCCCCATGATCGGCTGGCCACCGATCGTGCCGACCGCACCTGCGGCGACAAGAATGTAGAAAATGGTGCAAAAGAGCAGCGAACCGATCAGACCGATCGGGACGTTCTTCTGCGGATTGCGGGTTTCCTCGGCAGCGGTCGAAACCGCGTCGAAACCGACATAGGCGAAAAAGATCGTCGCTGCGGCGCCGACCGCGCCAATGCCCGACCCCAGTCCGCCGAAGACACCGGCAGGCAGGAAAGGATTGAATTTCTCCATCTCGACCTGCGGCAGCGTCAGCACGATGAACGCGGTGAGCGCGGTCACCTTGATCGCGACGAGCACCGCGTTGACCCGCGCCGATTCAGTGGTGCCGATCATCAACAGCCAGGTGACGAGCAGGGCGATGACGACGGCGGGGAGATTGATGAAACCACCCGGCGCGCCGCCAAAGGCCAGCGGGCCGGCGGCGAGATAGGCAGGCAATTGTATCCCCAGAAACTCGTTCAATATGGTTCCGGAGAAATAGCCGGACCACCCGACCGACACCGCGCTGGCCGCAACCGCATATTCGAGCACGAGCGCCCAGCCGACCGACCAGGCCAGAATTTCGCCCATCACCGAATAGGTGTAGGTATAGGCGGAGCCCGCGACAGGCAGCATCGCCGCGATCTCCGCATAGCAGAGCGCCGCAACGATGCAGATCGCACCGGCGATGGCAAAGGCGAGCATCAGCCCAGGCCCGGCCTTTTGCGCACCCGCTGACGTGAGGACGAAAATGCCGGTACCGATGACGCAGCCTATCCCGAACAAGGTCAGTTGCAGGGCACCGAGCGAGCGATGGAGCGATTTCTTTTCGGCCGTGGCCAAAATGGCGTCGATCGGTTTGACGCGACCAAATATCATGTGAACATCCCCTTATTGGCGACTTTGCCGCCATTCTCCTGCGCGGCAGACTAGACGCTTCGCGCGCCAGCGCAACTTAATTTCAGGCTTGTGACATGCGCTTTATCGCACCGTGAAGCGCACCCGGTCGATCATCCGTCCGCCGGGATCGACGAGCGCGAGCATATGGCTACCCGGGCGCGGCAATATCTGCTGCCCGGCGTCGGCGTCGCCGAGCGGCTTTTTGTCGAGCAGCAGCCGGTATCCGGCGACCGATCCACTCACCGTGACCGCGAGCCGCTGGCGATCGATCGGGATATCGGGGTCGAGCGCATAGACGCTGCCGCTGACGGGACTGGTGATGCGCGGACGGCGCGCGGCTTGCGGGGCGGCGGCCATTTCGGTCTGCGCGGTGCCGGCCAGGAAAAATTCGCGGCGCGGTGGTTCGCGGGTGCCGGGCAGCGCGATCTGCCGCGCTTCGACGCCGTCCGGCATCGCTGGGGGCTTGCCGGGGTTTCCGGCGTGGAGCGCGAGCATCACGTCGCGCCACACGGGGGCGGCGCCCGAGGTGCCCGAGACGGCGCGCATCGCATCGCCCTCGAGATTGCCGACCCACACCGCGACGGTGAAGCGGTCGGACCAGCCGATGCACCAATTGTCGCGCATGCCTTTCGAGGTGCCGGTCTTGGCGGCGGCCCAGAAAGGGAGGCGGAGCGCGCTGTCGGCGCCGAAGGCGTCGGTACGGGCGGCGGCGTCGGCGAGGATGTCGCCGACGATGAAAGCGGCGGCGGGGTTGACGATCTGGCGCGGCGGATGTTGGCGAAGGTGCCCCGCAGCGTCGAATGTCACCGGAGACCACTTCCCCATATTGGCGAATGTTCTGAAAGCGTTAGCTTGTTCGACGAGGGAAACTTCGGCCGATCCGAGCGCCAAACTGAAGCCGTAGTATTCGCCGTCCTCGACCAAGCCGTGATAGCCGAGCGCCCAGAGGCGGTCGCGGAACTGCTGGACGTCGTCGATAACGAGGGCGCGGACGGCGGGGACGTTGAGCGAGGCGGCGAGCGCGTGGCGGACGCTGACCGGCCCCTTGAAGCTGCGGTCGTAGTTTTTGGGGACGTAGAGGCCGGAGGCGGTGTCGAGCTGGACCGGGCTGTCGTCGAGGATCGAGGCGGCGGTGAGCCAGCCATGCTCGATCACCTGCGCGTAAAGATGCGGTTTCAGCGTCGAGCCCGCCTGCCGCCGCGCATTGGCACCATCGACCGATGCGGCGGTCGATTTGAGCCCGACGCCGCCGACATAGGCGAGCACCTCGCCGGTCGCATTGTCGAGCACAACGACCGCGCCGTCGCGGACGCGGTCCGATCCCAGGCCCGACAGCTGGCGGCGGAGCGCGACGATGGCGGCGGTCTGGATGCGGCGGTCGATCGTGGTGGTGACGCGCTTGCCGGGCTGGTCGAGCAGGCGGACCGCGAGATGCGGGGCGAGGGCGGGGTCGAACCGCGCGGCATGTTCACCCGAAACCAGGGTCGCGGCGGCGGCGCGGATCGCGGAGCAGTCCTTGGTTTGCGCCACCCGGCAGGCGCGGCGGCCAAGCGCCTCGGCGCCCGCGGCCGGATTGGGAAGCAGCCCCGCGAACAGCGCGGCGTCGGTTCGCGTCATGTCGGCGGGCTTTTTGCCGAACAGGCTTTGCGCGCCCGCGCCGATCCCCTGCGCCTCGCCGCGCAGCGGTACGAGGTTGAAATAGGCCTCGAGCATCTGGTCGTGCGACCAGTGCGCCGCGAGCGCCTGCGCCGCGCGCATCTGGCGGAGCTTGGTGCGCCAGTCGCGCTGGCCCGGCTGCGCGAGGCCGGGGTCGAGGAAGGCGGCGAGCTGCATCGGAAGGGTCGAGGCGCCGCGCGAGCGGTCGCCGGTGCCGCCGATCCTCAGCCGCGCGCGGACCGCGCTGGCGACCGCGAGCCAGTCGACCCCGCCGTGCGACCAGAAACGCCGGTCTTCGGCTTGGACCACCGCGGCGCGGACGGCGGGGCTGATGTCGTCCAGCGGCACCCAGGCGAGGCGGCGGCGCTCGAAGTTTACGCGCTCGCTGTCGAGCAGCTGGCCGTCGCGGTCGTAGAGCCAGGCTTCGCTGGGCTGCCAGTCGGCGCGGACGGTCGCGTAGTCGGGCATGGGGGGTGGCTTGGTGGCGAGGTGCGCCGCGGTGGTGAGGATGAGCAGGGCGAGGGCGAGCCAGGCGAGGGCGTCGCGGCGGGGCCTACGCAGATGAGTGCTTCCCCAAGTCGTCACCGATACATTCGTCATGCTGAACTTGTTTCAGGGTCCATGGCCTGCCCTTGCCACCAGTGCCGCGCAGAAGGCAACGTCGGGCCATGGATGCTGAAACAAGTTCAGGGTGACGGGGTTCAGATTTGAACGGCACCCCCTAATCCCCGTTCGCCCTGAGCCTGTCGAAGGGCCGTTCTTTCTCGTCGGCGTCGAAGAAAAGAACGGTGCTTCGACAAGCTCAGCACGTACGGATTTAATGGGGCATTGCTGATCCAGCGCACGTTGCTTCACAACAACCTCACGACCCCACGCTCGCCACCGTCAGCGGCGCATTCGGCCATTGCCCGCGGATCGCGGGCGAATACATCGCCTCGACGCGCGTCGGCGGCATGTTGAAGCGGCCTGATCCGTTCAAACGCACGACATATTCGACCGCGTGGGTGCCCGCGGGCATCCAGCCGAAATAGCCGCGCCAGCTGTCCTTGCCGCGCTCGACATAGCTTGGCTGCGCGCCCGATCCGCCCGCTTGGTTGGCGAGCATTTCGGACTGGCCACCGAGATTGCCGACGATCGTCGCGCCGGGAGCGATCGGATCGTTGATCACGACCCAGGTGCGGCCCGCGGCCGCGACGACCTCGATCCGCACCTTGATCACGTCGCCGCGGGTCAGGCGATCCTTGTTCGCCGCCTTGACGATGCTGACCGAGCGTTTGATCCGGTAACCCGCGTTGAGCGGTTCCTTCAAGGGCACGGCGGCCTTGACGCTGACGGTCGCCCAGGGCGCGCCGCTACCCTGATGCTGAAGGCTCATCGTCGCGGCATTGAGCGCGACGCGGAGCGGCGAGGGCGTTTCGGCGGGCAGCGGCCAGCTTTGCGAGGCGCTGGCGCCAGCTAGGCTGATGTTGGTGACGCCGGTGATCGCGCTCGCCGGATAAAGCTCGGCGAAGCGGCGGACGGTGACCGCGCCCCACGCATTGGCGGGGGTGGTGTCCCAATGGCCCTTGCGCTGGCGCTGGGCGACGCCGACCATCAGCTTGCCTGCGTCATCCTCCCAGTCTTTGCGGCCAAGCACGGCTTCGAGCGCCTTGATCGCCATTTCGTCGCCGCTGGTCATCATCCACCACGGCGCCTTGGCATCGTCGACAAGGTCGAGGCGGGTGCCTTCGTACACGAGGCGCTTGCGCAGCTCGGCTTCGGCGGCGGTGAGCAGCGCGGGGGCGCCCCGGACCCCGGGTGTCTTTTCGATCGCAACCAGCCCGTCGGCGAGGGTGCCGGTCGCCATGTCGACCGGCGCGACGTCGATCGCGGCGACGAGCCCCGGGCTGGCAGCATTGTTGCGGGCGAGCGCCGCCAAGGCCGCGATGCGGACCGGGCGGATGTCCCAGGGGCCATAGCCGCGGCGGGTCAGGCGACCTTCGACGACCGCCTGTAGCGCCGCCACCATCCTGGCCTTCGACGCCTCGGGGATCGCATAGCCGTTCGCCGCGGTGATGCTGAGAACATAGGCGGTGAGCTCGATCGACCCCTCCAGCCGCTCGTTGGGCCAGTAGCGCAGCAGGCCGTCGCTATCGAGATAGGTCGGCATCGCTTCGGCGAGCGCCTGCCAGCGGCCGAGATCGCCGAGCGCGATGGCGCGCGAGGTCGATTGTTCGAAGCAGGTGTAGGGATAGGCGGCCATATAGTCGCGCACCCCCGACAAGGGCGGTGCGAGCGTTCCGGCGAGCGCGACATCGACATAGCCGCCAGGCAAGGCGCCCGCGGGGATGGCGATCGGCAGCGTCGTGGCGGGGCCGACGCGGAACAGGCTGGCGGCCCAGGTTTCGACCGGCACCGCGGGCTCGACGACCTGTTGGAACACCAGCCGGTCGCGCGCCTTGCCGCCCTTGGCCGCCGCATCGACCGTCCATTCGATCGGGCCGGTTTGTTCGGGGGCGGTCATCGACCAGCTGATCGGCACCGCGCCGCCCGCCGGGATGGTGACGGTGAGCGGCGGCGCGGTTGCGACGGCGGGCGACAGCGTCGGGGTCGCGGTGACCTCCATCGCCTGATCGGTGCCGTTGCGCAGCGTGAAGCGCGCGTCATAGGTATCGCCGGTGCGGACGATTTCGGGCATCCCGGCAAAGATGCCGAGATCCTGCACGGTGCGGACGGTCGTCTCGCCGGTGCCGAAATATTGCGATCCGTCGGTCGCGATCGCGACGAGGCGGAAGCCCGAAAGATTGTCGGACAGCGGCACGTCGACCGTGGCGCGCCCTTTGGCGTCGAGCGGGACATTGCCCTTCCACAGCAGGACGGGGCGGAAATCCTCGCGGGTCAGGCCCGACAGGTCGCCGCCGCCACCACCGCCGGGTTCGAGCGCCTTGCGGCCATAATGCCGTTTGCCGACGACCTGCATCTGCGCGGTCGCGGTGAGGACGTCGAGGGTGCGTTGCCCCATCATCGCCTCGATCAACTGCCAGCTTTCGTTGGGGGCGAGCTGAAGCAACGCCTCGTCGACCGCGGCAAAGGCGACGTCGGCATTCTTGGGTGCCTTGCCGTCGGGGGTCTTGACCTCGATGCTGGCCTTGGCGGTTTCGCGGACCGCATATTTCGCCTTGTCGGCCTTCACCTTGACGCCAAGCTGATGGCCTTCCCAGCCGACCTTGATCCGCGCGATGCCCATGCGGTACGCGGGCTTGGCCAGGTCGACCAAAGCCGTCGGCGGTGCGCCCTCGCTGTTTTCAACCTGAAAACCGACCGCGCGTTTCATCTTGCGGAACCAGCTTTCGCCGCCGGTGACGCGGCCGCGTATTGCCATCACCGACACATAGACGTCGGGCGCGTAAGTAGCGGGCAGCTTGACCTTGACCACGGGATCGGTGCCTTTCAGCGGCACGACAAAGCTCGACAGCACCCCCTCGCGTTCGACGGTAACCAAGGCGGTCGCTTCGCGGAAGGGCATGCGGACCTGGAAGCTGGCGGTGTCGCCCGCGGCGTAGCGCGGCTTTTCGGCGATGACGTCCATACGGTCGCCATTGTCGCCGCCGAACCACCAGTCGTCGTCGCCGGCGAGCCAGACCGAGCGCACCGCGCGCGCTTCATTGCCGTCGGCGTCGAGCGTCGTTGCGACCACCGTCACCTCGCCCGAAATGCCCGGCGCCATCGCGCAACGCGCGCGGCCGAGTTTGTCGGTGGTCGCGGAGCAGCTGGCGGCGAGCTTCGTCGTCCGCATCTGGTTATCATAGGCATAGAAGCCGCCGATCAGGCGCCGCCGCGCGGTAATGATCTCGCGGTTGTAGAGCGCGACCGAGACGCGCTGGCCCGCGACCGGTTTGCCGTCGAGATCGAGCGCGATGAAATTGAGCCTGAGGTCATTGTCGCGCATCAGCCAGCCGTCGGTCTTGAGTCCCAATCGGACGGCGGAGGGATAGAGGGTGATGCGGCGGCTGGCGGTCAAGGTTTCGCCATTGGCATCCTCATAATCCATTTCGGCGGCCATCACCGTCGGTTCGGTGATCGGCTGGTCGACGGTGACACTGGCGGTGGCGGCGCCATTGGCGTCGAGCTTGAGCGGCACCGAGCGCGCGAGCGGCAGCGCGGCGGCGGGTTCGTCGCCGCTGTCGTCGAGCTGGATCACGCCTTCCTTCACCGGCTGGCCATCGAAATCCCAGTCGCGGTAATCTTGCGGAGGCGACCAGCTGGAGCGGAAATTGGTGCGCAATTCGACGGGGATATTGGCGGCGGGGCCGCCCGACAGATAGCCGACGAACAGGCTGAGCGGCACCGCGGCGGGGCGGACGAGCGCGGTTTTCGGCCCGGTGACCGCCGCCTTCATCGTCGGCAGGCGATATTCGTCGATCTTGACCGACTGGCCCGACCAGATCGTCTTGTCCTCGCCCTTTTTGTCCTTGGTGACAAAGACCAGCTCGTAATCGCCCATCGGTGCCGCGGCGGGGACGTTCCACACCGTCTCGCCGCTGCCCGTCGCGGCAATGGCGAAGGGCATTTCGAATTCGGTGTCCGAACCGCGATGGACCAGCCGCAGCTTGCCGCC
>JAHCKJ010000048.1 GCA_026125835.1 Sphingopyxis sp. | reverse complement strand
GCCTCGGCGCGGGCATAAGCCCAGCTCAGGAGGAGGAGCGAGGCGACCGCGAGGAAGGCGGCGCCGACGATCGGTAGCGCCTGGTCGCTGTCGGGGACGGCGAGGAACGAGGGGGCGCCCAGCGCGAGGATCAGCGCGACGAAACCGTTCTGGAAAAAGGCGATCTCCATCGGTTCGGCCATCTTGGCCTGCCGCCGCGCGAGGATGAGGTTATAAGCGTAGAGCAGCGCGGAGACGACGACGGCGCCGACCGCCCACAAGGCTTCGGGCGCATAATCGCCGCGACCGAGCTTGCCCGCGACGATCACCAGCACCCCGCCGAGGCCGAGCAAGGAGGCGATGATCGAGCGCGGGCCGATCTTTTCGCCGAGGAAGATGGCCGCCATATAGAGCGTGACGAGCGGCGCGATGAAGGCGATCGCGATTGCCTCCGCCATCGGCAGCCGCGCCAGCGCCCAGAAAAAGCTGACCGCCATGCCCGCGACGAACAGCGAACGGATGGCGTGGATGCGGAGGGTTGCGCGGTCGGGCATCGCGGGGCGCGAGGCGAAATAGAGCGCGCCGCTGAGGATCGTCCCGACGCCGGTGCGCCACAGCACGGCGTTATAGGCGCCGATGTCGATCGACAGCCCCTTCATCAGTACATCCATTGCGGAAAATGTCGCGATCCCCGCGCAGGCGATCAGGAAGGGGATGACGGGGGAGGGCGAATCGGGGCGCATGGAGTGGCTCTATTCTACCTTCTCCCTTGAGGGGAGAAGGATACGCAGCCTTGCCGCGAAGCGGCTAGGCGGAGTTGGATGAGGGTGGGCGAAGCACAGCTTCGCGCGAGCCGTCGGCTCGCAACCCCTCACCCAGCTTTGACTAGCGAGCAAGCTCGCAAGTCTTCGCATCCCTCTCCCGCAAGGGGAGAGGGAAAGCTCAGCGAAACGTCGCCTGCCCCGCGCCGTCGATGTTGAGTTTCTGGCCCGAGCAATAGCTGTTGGCGCCCGAGACGAACCACACGACCGCCGCGGCGACATCCGCAGGGACGGCGACGCGGCCGAAGGGCATTTTGGTATCGAGGTGGTGGATGTCGTCGTTGCCGGTGACGGCGCGCGACAGTTTTTCGCCCATGTCGCTGACGGTGAGCGCGGGGGCGACGATGTTGACGCGCACGCCGTTTTTCAGCTCTTCCTTGGCGAGCGTCAGCGCCAAGGCTTCGCCTGCCGCTTTTGCCATCGTGTAGGGCGCGCCGTTCGGCGAGTTTACATAGGTGGCGATGCTGGAAATGACGATGATGTCGCTGCGCGCGTGGGTGCGCAGCTGCGGCAGGGCGAGGCGGCTGAGGCGGTGCGGGCCGGCGGCGTGAACCGCGAACAGCTTGTCGACTTCTTCGGGGGTCGTGTCGGCGACCGACAGCCCGCGGCTGGCGATGCCCGCGTTGTTGACGAGGATCGACATCGCCCCGAAATCGGCCTCGACCGCGGCGACCATTGCGGCGCAGGCGGCCTCGTCGGTGACCGACGCCTGATAGGCTTTTGCCTTGCGGCCGAGCGCCTCGATCGCGGCGACGGTTTTGGCGGCGGCCTCTTCGCCGCGCGTGTAGTTGACCGCGACGTCGGCGCCCGCTTCGGCGAGGCCGATCGCGATGCCGCGGCCGATGCCGCGCGAGGCGCCGGTGACGAGCGCGACGCGCCCCGTCAGGTTCATCTCGGTCATATCGCTCTCCCTATTGCATCAGTTCGTTATAGATGTCGTCGTCGCTGCGGCTCGCGGCGTTGCGCCACTTGGGCGCGGCCTTGCGGTTGAGAACATTGCCCACGGCGTCGAGCACGACGACGGTCGGGGTGCCCTTGATCTTGAAGCGGAAGCGTTTGGCAACCTCGGGATTGCGGCCCCAGCCGCGCACATGCGGCATGCCGATGTCGGCATAGACGATCTCGTAGCGCGCGCGGACGGGGGCGAAGCGGTCGGTCGCGATCAGGTTGGCGAGCCACGCGCTGTCGTGGCACCCGTTGGTGCCCATGACGAGCAGGACGGGCTTGCCCGATCGGCTTGAGGCGGCGAGCGCGGCGTCGATCGCGGGCATCGGATCGGCGATAAAGGCGGTGCTTTGATACGCATCTTCGACGCCGGGGAGCGTGCGTGGTTCGGCGGCGCTAGCGGGCGATATTGCGAGTATTGCGGCGGCGAGGGTGGCGATCATCGGGCGGGTCATTCCTGGACGATAGGTTTCGGATGACGTTTTCGTCAACGTAAGATAGCCTTCGTCACATGAGCTGGAAAAAAGAGATCGACGAACTCGCGGCGCGGCGCGCGATGGCCGAGAAGATGGGCGGCGCGGAAAAGGTCGCGCGCCAGCATGGACGCGGCAAGATGGACGCGCGGGCGCGATTGGCCGTGATCGTCGATGAAGGCAGCTTTCGCGAGATCGGCAAGATCGCGGGGCGCGGCACCTATGGCGCCGATGGCGCGCTGGAAGACCTTGCCGCGAGCAATTTCATTTTCGGCCGCGCCAATATCGACGGTCGGCCGGTCGTCGCCAGCGCCGACGACTTCACCGTGCGCGGCGGCGCGGCCGATGCGGCGCTGCACCGCAAGTTCGTCCAGTGCGAGGCGATGGCGCATGAATATCGCCTGCCGCTGATCCGCATGATCGACGGCACCGGCGGCGGCGGGTCGGTCAAGACGCTGGAAGATATGGGCTATACCTATATCCCGCATGTGCCGGGGTGGCATGAGATCATCGCCAACCTCGACACGGTGCCCGTGGTCGCGCTCGCGCTCGGGCCGACGGCGGGGCTCGGCGCCGCGCGGGTGGTGGCGAGCCATTACAGCATCATGGTGCGCGGGCTGTCGCAATTGTTCGCGGCGGGGCCGGCGGTGGCGGCGGCGATCGGCGACACATTGGACCGCGAGGAGCTGGGCGGCACCGATGTGCATACGCGTAACGGCGTGGTCGACGATGAAGTCGCGAGCGAGGCCGAGGCGTTTGCGGCGGCGCGGCGGTTCCTGTCGTACCTGCCCTCGTCGATCCATGATCGGGCCTTGCGCACAGAATGTAGCGATCCCGTCGACCGGCGCGAGGAGAGCCTGCTGTCGGCGGTGCCGCGCGAGGCGAAGCAGGTCTATGCGATGCGGCGGATCGCCGACGCGGTGTTTGATCGCGGCAGCTTTTTCGAGATGGGCGCGCGCTGGGGCCGCGCGGTGATTACCGCCTTTGCCCGGCTCGACGGCTATCCGGTCGCGGTGCTGGCGAGCGATCCGTCCTATCTGGGCGGATCATGGGACGCGAAGACGAGCGAGAAGGCCGAGCGCTTCGTCAAACTTGCCGACCAGTTCCGGCTGCCGATCGTCCATCTGGTCGACAATCCCGGCTTCATGATCGGCGGCGAGGCCGAGCGGACCGGGACGATCCGCTACGGGGTACAGGCGATGAACGCGATCTATCGCGCCACCGTGCCGCTGGCGTCGGTGGTGGTGCGGCGCGCCTATGGGATCGCGGGCAGCGCGATGTCGAACGCCGAGCGGTTCCAGTATCGTTTCGCCTGGCCGTCGGGCGACTGGGGCAGCCTGCCGATCGAGGGCGGGGTCGAAGTTGCGTATAAAAGCGAGCTTGAGGCGGCGGAGGATCCGGCGGCGCATCTGGAAGCGATCCGCGAGCGACTGAACCGGGTGCGTTCGCCGTTCCGGACGGCGGAAAAATTCGGAGTCGAGGATATTATCGACCCGAGGGATACGCGGCCGTTGCTGTGCGAGTTTGCCGAATTGGCGTGGCGGGTTTTGAAATAGCGGCAAGATGACGCGGGACGTAGTTGCAGGATGCCATAACAGCGCTGAGACATTCTCTTGTTCCGTCATCCCGGCCCAGCAGTGGGTCGAACTGATCGGCCAGCACGGCTATCCGCAGGGCTTTCTGCATTTCTGGGCGGCGGATTATTTTCGCTTCGGCGCGCTCGACGGGATCATCCTGCCGATGTGGCAGCATTTGTGGTTCGTCGTCTATTTGAGGGTTTATACGATGCTGGTGGTACTGCTGCTCGCAGTGATACCTGCGGTGATGCGGGCGATGCTGGCCGAGGCGGTGTTCCCATTCTACATCGTCCACCAGACGATCATCGTCGTCGTCGGCTGGTATCTGCTGCGCGCCGACGTAGCGGCGCTGCCGTCCTTTCTGATCCTGCTGGCCGCTACCATGATCGGGTGCTGGCTTTTCTATGCGATCGGGCGCAGCATCGGCTTGCTGCGACCGCTGATCGGATTGCAGCGCCGATAGGGAGGGCAGCATGGGTGCATTGAAAGGCGTTCTCGCGATTCTGGGGGTCGCGATGATATTGGTTGGCGGGCTGTGGGCGTTGCAGGGGTTGGACATTGTCCGCTGGCCGGCGAGCAGTTTCATGCTGGGCGACACGGTGTGGACGCGCAACGGCATCGTGACGATGGTGGTCGGGATATTTCTGCTCTGGTTCGCGCGCAAACGCTGATTGACGGTCAGACTGCGGCGAGTTTTGTCAGCGCGTCGCCATCGACGCGCATGACGGTCCATTCGTCCATGAGCGTGGCGCCAAGGCTTTGGTAAAAGCCGATTGCGGGCGCGTTCCAGTCGAGTACGCTCCATTCGAGCCGCGCGCAGTCGCGTGTCACGCAGAGCCGGGCGAGATGCGCGAGCAGCGCTTTGCCCAGCCCCGATCCGCGGGCGTCGGGGCGGACGAACAGATCCTCGAGATAGAGGCCGGGGCGCCCCTCGAAGGTCGAGAAATTATGGAAGAATAGAGCAAAACCCTGCGGCACGCCGTCAAGCTCGCCGATCACCACCTCGGCATAGGGACGCGGGCCGAACAGTTTTTCGCCGAGCTTGGCTTCGTCGAAGCGGACTTCGTGCGCCAGCTTTTCATAGTCGGCCAGGTCGCGGACGAACTGCGCGACCAGCGGCAAATCGTCAGGCGTGGCGGGGCGGATCGCGATGGTCATCGGCGCGATGTGTCGCGGTCCGCCGTTGCTGTCAAACCTCCAGCTTGTCGAGCGCGCAGCTGTTGGCGAAGCCGAGCCCGCGTTTGAGCGCCGGATAGGCAGTGACGGTCGCGGCGGTGAGCGCCATTTCGAAGCGCACCGTGCGCCCGTAAAGCATTTCGACCTGCGCGCCATGCGCGTCGGCGCCGGGATCATGGCTACCCACCGCGACGCCGAAAGCAAAGGCTTCGGCGAGGTCGGCGGGCGGGTCGCCGGCGAGCAGGCGGTTGACGGTGTCGCGCCCAACGCCGTCGTCCACGGCGCCCCTGGCGGCGATCAAGGCGCAGGGGCCGCAGTCGGCAGCGAGCGTCGCGCCGATCCGCGCGGCGTGGAAGGCGTCGGCGGGGGCGGCGTGGCGGTGCGCGGTGACCGGCATGAAATGCTGGAATTTTTCGGCGGCGTGGCCGGGTGCGGCGATCAGGTCGGGCAGATAGGGGCTGTTGCCGCCGGTCGCCTTGTCGGCGGCCTGCGCGAACAGCCGCGCGGGGATGCCCGCGGGGGCAATCCGCTGGCGCGCGAACAGGATGGTCAGCGCGGCGATCACCAGCAGAGGATGTCCGAGCACGCCCGGCGCGTCGGCCCAGAAGGTGGCCGGGCCGCAAATGCCCGCCAGCACCTCGTAGATATGGAGCAGGCCGTGGAGCGTCAGCCACAGCCCGCCGACGACCGCGGCGCGCCAGCGCAGAATCGGATGCCCGGCGGCGTAGAGCAGGATCAGCCCCGACCCGGCATAGGCCAAACCGATGTCGCGGATGAAATGCGTGTTCGGCGGCCCGGTGGTGATGACGGTCGGGATGAACACATACCAGGCGAGCGGGTCGAGCAGCATGAAGCCGCCATTGGCGATCGCGCCGAGTGCGGCGACCAGCAGCAGCAGCTGGACCAGCCGGTCCAGCGCGTCGAATTTGCCGAGCATATCGGATCCCCCTCGCTTGTTATAGCGGCGGTATTTAGGCGGCTGCGGCGGCGGTGTAAAAGGCCAAGATGTACCGGTCCCGGGCGCCTATTTGCCCTTGATCCCCGCCGCACGCTCCAGTTCGACCAGCGCATCCTCCAGATAATCGATCATCCGCTGCGCGTGCGGGACGCTGCGGCGGCAGGCGGTGATGCCGAAATCGATATTCTTGAAGTTCGACACCTGGGTGATGTTCATCGCCATGCCGTCGACCGGGATGCTCGCCGGATACATGCCGTCGAGCCGCGCGCCGTTCCAGTACATCTGCTCGCGCGGCCCGGGGACGTTGGAGATGGTCGCCGAGTAAGCGGGAAATTTATCGGCGGTGCGCGTCAGCGCAGTCAGCATCATCGGGAAACTGGTGATCGCGGTATAAAGCTGGATCTGCCGCGCGGTCATCGCGCGCAGCTGTGCCTTGGCCGAGTTCATCGATTCCTGGATCGCCGCCATGCGCGCCGCCGGGTCGTCGATATGCGTCGCGAGGTTTGCGGTCACCGACGCGACCGAATTGCCCGAATCGACGTCGTCGGCGGGCCGGATCGACACCGGCGCCATGGCTTTCAAGGGCTTGTCGGGCAGCTCGTTCAGCGATTGCAGATATTTGCGCATCGCGCCGGCGCACATGCCGAGCACGGCGTCGTTGATCGTCCCGTCATAGGCCTTGCCCATCGCGCGCACGCGCTCCAGCGACCAGCTTTGCGCGACGAAGCGGCGCGCGCCGGTGATATTGCGGTTGAAGCTGGTGCGCGGCACCCCGGCAAAAGGCGTGACAAGGCCGTCGCCGCCGATGCCGAACATCGCGGCGAGATACTGGTTCATCGCCCTGGTCACCCCGACGCTGTTGCCCCATTGCTCTTTGAGGAAGTCGCCGATCGCCTTGATGTCGGTGAGGTCGGGTCGCGGCGGCTTTTTGGGGGCGGGGAATTTGCGCTTGTAGGCCTCATAAGCCTCGACCGACAGCGGCGATGCGGTGCGCCGCTCGGCGGGGTCAGGCGAGAGCATCGAATTGTAGAAATGGATGCTCGCGGCGCCGTCCATCAACGCGTGGTGGATTTTCTTGAAGGTCGCGATCTGTCGGTGGGGCAGGCCCGAGATGAGGGTGATTTCCCACAGGGGGCGGGTGCGGTCGAGCAGGCCCGAATGGAGGCGCGAGGCGAGTTCGAACATTTCCCGACCGCCGGTTGGGCAATGCCGCGGCGCGAGACATGATAGTGCATGTCGATGTCGCGGTCGGGTGCAAGCCGGATCGGCCCATACTGGCCAAAGGGGGTGAGTTTCAGCACCTCGCTGAACGGTCGCCGTAACCCTTCCGACTGGCGGAGCAGCGCGAGCTGCTCGTTCAGCCATTCGGTCTCGTCGACGCCTTCGGGCAGCGTGTAGAGGTTGATGCCGCCGATGTGCATCGGCATCTCGCGGCTTTCCCCCCACAGGAACATCGCGTCGGTCACCGGCATCAGCCGCATGGCAGCCCTCCTATCGCCGTTTGCCTTGAAGAACGGACCATGGGCGCGTCGGCACGTCTGTCAAGCGCGGCCATAGCGTTTCAGGTCGGGATCAGCCGGGCGCGGATGGTGATGGTGACCCGTTTGCCGACCACCAGCGAATAGGCGGTCATGCCGAAATCGCGGCGGTTGATACTGGTCGTACCCACAATGTTTATGGTATCGCGAGTGGCTGTCTGCGCTGGCGGGCCGGGAAAGCGGATCGAAAGCGTGACGGGCCGGGTTACGCCGCGTGCCGTCAGGTTGCCGCTGACAGAGGCTGTGGTTGGCCCCGTCATCGCCAGACCCTGCCCCGCAAAGCTGACAGTCGGGTAGTTGACGACATCGAAGAAATCAGGGCTGCGTAGGCGGTTCGTCGTAACCGTGTCGCCGGCCGTCAACTGGCGCGCGTCGATTTGCACGTTGAGTCGGCTCCGGTCCATGGCATCCGGCGTGATCCGGGCGTCACCGGTGATCACCGGAAAGTCCGCTGTGCGATAACCCAGGCCCAAAAAGGACACCTTTGCCGTGACCGCACTGTTCGACGAATCCACGCGGTAATTCAGCGATATAGTCGGCACCTCCGCCAGCAGCAGGCCGATTATCGCTGCACCCAGGGGCCGCCGGACCGTCATGGCGCGGTGGTCGGGACCGGGATATGTACGCCGGCGCCCGGCCCGAGCGGGAGGTCGAGCGCGACCCAGCCCATCAGCAGGACAATGCCGCTGATCAACATGCCGATCGAATAGGGCAGCATTGTCGCGGCGAGGCTGCCCAGCCCGAAATCGGGTTGCCAGCGCTGGCAAAAGATCAGGATCAGCGGGAAATAGACCATCAGCGGCGTGATGATGTTGGTCGCCCCGTCGCCGACGCGATACGCCGCGGTCGTCATTTCGGCGCTGATCCCCAGCAGCATCAGCATCGGCACCAGCACCGGCGCGAGCAGCGCCCATTTGGCGCTCGCCGACCCGATGAACAGGTTGAGCGCGGCGGTCAGCAGCACGATCGCCGCCAGCAGCACGGGTGCGGGCAGGTCGGCGGCGCGCAGGCCGTCGGCGCCATGCACGGCAAGGATGAGACCCAGGTTCGACCAGGCGAACATCGCGACAAAATGCGCCGCGGCAAAGGCGAGGACGAGATAATAGGCCATGTCGCCCATCGACTCGCTCATCATCTTCACCAGATCGCGGTGATTGCCGATGACGCCGGTGGCGCGGCCATAGGCCCAGCCGGCGAGGAGGAAGAGCAGGAAAAAGCCGGCGACGAGCGAGCGGTAAAAGGGCGAAAGCCGTGCTTCGGGAGCGCCTGCCTCGTCGATCAGCGGCGTGCCGGGGCCGAGGGTAAAGAACGCCCACAGACCGATCACGAACAGCATGGCGAGGCCCGCGTGGCGCAACCCCTTGCGCTCGGCGTCGGTCAGTGCGCGGTCGCGTTCGCCCGCATCGCCGGTGGCAGCCGCTCCCGCGGGAACATAGGTGCCGAGCCTGGGCTCGATGATGCGATCGGTGACGTACCAGATGACGGGCAGGAAGATGAACAGCATCGCGGCGATGAAATACCAGTTGCCCGCGATATTCGGCTGCCACGTGCCGAACACCGTTTCGACCGCCGCCTGGGTGATGCCGAACAGCAAGGCGTCGAGTTGGCCGGGGAGCAGGTTCGCCGAAAAGCCGCCCGAAACCCCGGCGAACGATGCGGCAATGCCTGCGACGGGGTGGCGTCCGGCGGCGTGATAGATCACGGCGGCGAGCGGGATCAGCACGACATAGGCGGCGTCGGCGGCGAGGTTGCCCATCATCGCGACGAGCGCGACGATCGGGGTCAGCAGCGTGGGCGACGCGCCGCGCACACTGGCGCGCATTGCGGTGCCGAACAGCCCGGTGCGCTCGGCGACACCCGCCCCGAGCATCACGACGAGGACGTAGCCGAGCGGATGGAAATGGGTGAAGGTTGTCGGCATATCGACCCACAGCCGCGCGATATTTTCCGGACTGAGCAGGCTGGTCGCCGCGATGACCTTTTGCCGCCCGGTTTCGGGGTCGGTCTCGGTCGGGTGCAGCGCCGACCAGCCCGCCGCCGAGGCGATCACCGAGATGACGACCAGAATGCCAACGAGCCAGAGGAACAGCACCACGGGGTCGGGCAAGCGGTTGCCCACGCGTTCGATCCAGCCCAGAAACCCTTTTTGCGGCACGGCGGCCACGGCGGCATTGTCGGTCATCCAGCGTCCCTTTTGATACTCTTGTCGTTCGTTCGCGGCGGACTATAGCCGGTCCATGGCGAAGCTCTACTTCTATTATGCCAGCATGAACGCAGGCAAATCGACCACGCTGCTGCAGGCGGATTTCAACTATCGCGAACGCGGCATGGAAACAATGCTGTGGACCGCGGCGCTCGACGACCGCTATGGTGTCGGGCAAGTGACCAGCCGCATCGGATTGATGGCCGAGGCTCATAAATTCGACCCCGACAGCGATTTGTGGACGGCGGTGATCGCCGAACATGCGGGGCGACCCCTCGCTTGCGTGCTGGTCGACGAGGCGCAATTTTTGTCGCGCGATCAGGTGTTGCAACTGGCGCGGCTGGCCGACGAGGCGAATATCCCGGTGCTGTGCTATGGCCTGCGCACCGATTTTTCGGCGGAGCTGTTCCCCGGATCGGCAGCGTTGCTGGGCATTGCCGACGCGCTCGTCGAATTGAAGGCGGTGTGCGAATGCGGGCGCAAGGCGACGATGAACCTGCGCGTCGATGAACATGGCCGCGCGGTGGTCGAGGGGGCGCAGACCGAGATCGGCGGCAACGACCGCTATGTCGCAATGTGCCGCCGCCATTTCATGGCCAAGCGGCGCGAAGCGGCCGGAGCCATCGCCGATGCGTGACCGGCTGTATGTTGCGCTGGCCGACGGCGACCTGCGTCTGGAAAAGCTGGACGAGGCGCACCGCGAGGCATTGCGCGCGGTCTGTGCGGCCGACCCCGACATCTGGACCATCTATTCGTCGAGCTTTGGACCGGGCCATTTCGACGCGAGTTTCGATGCGCTGGAGGGGGCGGGCGGGCGCATGGCCTATGCGATATTCCACGGCGACCGGCTGGTCGGGATGACCGCATGGCTCCGCGCCGACTGGGCGGCGCAGACGGTCGAGATCGGCAATAGCTATATCCACCCCGACCTGCGCGGCAGCGGGTTCAACGGGCGGCTGAAGCGGCTGATGATCGACCATGCGTTTGCCGTCGGCATCCGCCGGATCGAATTTCGTATCGACGAGCGCAACGCGCGCAGCCAGGCCGCGGTCGCCAAACTGGGTTGCACCAAGGAAGCGACATTGCGGTCCGAGCGGATCACCTGGACCGGCCACGTCCGCGACACGGCATTATGGTCGCTGCTGGCGGAAGAGTGGACGGGCGGACGGCCTTGAACGGGTGGATCATCCTCGACAAGCCGCTGGGGCTCGGTTCGACGCAGGCGGTCGGCGCGGTCAAGCGCGTGTGCCGCGAGGCGGGGCTGGGCAAGGTCAAGGTCGGCCATGGCGGGACGCTCGACCCGCTGGCGACGGGGGTGCTGCCGATCGCGCTGGGCGAGGCGACGAAGCTGTGCGGGCGGATGCTCGACGCGAGCAAGGTCTATGACTTCACGATCCGGTTCGGGACGGAGACCGCAGGACTCGACGCCGAGGGCGAGGTGGTGGCGGTTAGTGACGTGCGTCCGACGCTGGCCGATGTCGAGGCGGTGTTGCCGCGCTTCACCGGGCCGATCGAGCAGGTGCCACCGGCCTATTCGGCGATCAAGATCGATGGCGAGCGCGCCTATGACCGAGCGCGCAAGGGTGAGGTTGTCGCGATGAAGGCGCGGGGGGTGAGGGTCCATTCTCTCGCCATCCGTCGTCCCGGCGAAGGCCGGGATCTCGCCGCTGGCGGGTCAAACCCCAACCGGCGCGACCCCCGCCGTCGCCGGGGTGGCGATGCTGGGACAGGGGCA